>NZ_JBFUCI010000230.1:0-10016 GCF_056405335.1 Variovorax sp. P1_H12_2 | reverse complement strand
TTGCCGGGCCGCTGGTGTTGCCCCCGGCAGGGGGTGGGCGCCCGGACACGAAGTGCCGGGCAACCTGGGGGCGAGCAACAGTCAGGCTGCTGCCAGCCAGTAGCCCGCGTTGAAGGGGCTGCTCATGCGCAAGGCCAATGGCGACACGTCGACCAGTTTGTCGGTCGGCATCTTTTCTGCTGCCGGGTCGGAATTCGGAAGGTCGATGCCTGGAGCCGGAGCGGCGGCATTGTCCTGCGAAGCCTCATTCGCCCGTTCTGCTTGGCTGGTGTGTGCAGAACGGGCTACAGAAAAGAATAGAAGCACCTGAACGGTATCTTCCGGTCTCCCCAGTAGTCGGAGGCGTCTCGGAAGATGTCGAGCAGTTGCTCGCGTGCTTCCTTGTCGAACTTGGCGTTGGCCGGGATCTGCTCGAGCACGATGACGAAACCCGGCTGCGGGCCCGATTTGTGCAAGGGATCGGTCATGCAGTCGTACAACGCATCGAAATTCTTGCCGAAGTGCTGCGGAAAAGTGAATTGCTGGGCAATCAGATCAAGCACGTCCTGCTTGGTCTGGGCGTTGCCCAGGTTGGCGTAAAGGAAGTGCTGACCGGCCGCATGCGCCGCTTCCTGCAGGTCGTTCACGCGGAAGGCGCGAATCGACTGCACGATGTTGGGTCGCACTGCACGAAGGGATAAGGTCATCTCCGCTGGTCTTTCCATGGTTGTCGTCATCATTTCTTCGGTGCGCCTCACGGCGCCGCTCCAATCCAGTTGCTCGCTCATGGCACGATCCGCCTGAAGCTCGCGTAGTGGTCTGCCGTATACCAGCACACCGATGGCGCCGTGCGCTCGCCTCCACAGACGATGCGCTTGGCACCACGATCACGCGAACCGGGCGTATCGACCGTGTATTCTCGGTAGTGGCCTCGCCGTTCCTGCGGCAGCAGGCGTTCGCGATTGCCGAACACCGTGCCGTCTTTTTCGTGCCGGAAAGGGCCACCGTTCAAAATGGCCCCATAGGTACGCTGGCCCTGAACCGGCAGTTCGGCCAACGCGACCGTTTCCTGCGCCGGGGTGCCGGTGCCGGGGCCGAACCATTCGCGAGCCTGGACTCCCGCCATCAGGGTCGCCAGCAACACGCCAGTGAGCGCTAACTTTGAGACCGGGGACGAGATCGAGGCGTAAGCCGCCATGGGGCACCAGAAGGAAAAGAGCGAGAACCGAACCGGCGGATCAACTTGGGGTTAACCCGCGAATTCAAGGCCGCAAGTGTGCACCAGGGACGCGCAAATAGCAAGCGCCTGCTCAATCTTTGAGCAGGTGAAAGGGGGATGCCGCGCTCTAGAAGTTAGCGATCGCTGTCGCTTTTTTGCTTATCGCTCGGCGTTGGCATCCGCCACGGTCAGCGCTGTCATGTTCACGATGCGGCGCACGGTGGCGCTCGGCGTGAGAATGTGCACAGGTTTGGCCGCTCCGAGCAGCACCGGACCGATCGCGATGTTGCCACCGGCCGCCGTCTTGAGCAGGTTGTAGGAAATATTGGCCGAATCGATGTTCGGGAATACCAGCAGATTGGCATTGCCCGCCAGGGCGCTGTGCGGCATGACGGCAGCGCGCTGCTTGCCGTCGAGCGCCATGTCGCCGTGCATCTCGCCGTCGACTTCCAGCCAGGGTGCCTGAACCCGCAGCAGGTCGAGCGTGCGGCGCATCTTGACCGCGCTGGGCTGGTTGCTGCTGCCGAAGTTGGAGTGCGACAGCAGCGCCGCCTTGGGCTTGAGGCCGAAGCGCATCATTTCCTCGGCCGCCATGGTCGTGATTTCGGTCAGTTCCTCGGGCGTCGGGTCGTAGTTGACGTGCGTGTCGACCAGGAACACCTGACGATCCGGCAGCAGCAGGCCATTCATGCAGGCGTAGATCGGCACATCCTGCGGCGTGCTGGCGCAGCCGCCCGGGCGCCGGCCGATCACCTGGTCGATGTAGTGCAGGTGCAGCGCGGTGGTGCCCCAGGTGCCGCAGATCAGGCCGTCGACGTCGCCCTTGTGCAGCAGCATCGCGCCGATCAGGGTCAGGCGGCGGCGCATCTCGATCTTGGCGGTCTGCACCGTCGTGCCCTTGCGCTCGGTCATGCGGTGGTAGGTCTGCCAGAAATCGCGGTAGCGATGGTCCTGCTCGACATTGACGATGTCGTAGTCGAGTTCTTCCTTCAGGCGCAGGCCGAACTTCTCGATCCGCTGCGCGATGATGGCCGGACGGCCGATCAGCGTGGGCCGCGCGATGCCTTCGTCGACCACGATCTGCGCCGCGCGCAGTACCCGTTCTTCCTCGCCCTCGCTGTACGCGACCCGCTTCTTCGGCGCACGCTTGGCGGCGTCGAAGATCGGTTTCATCATGGTGCCCGAGGTGTAAACGAAGGTCTGCAGCTTGTCGCGGTAGGCGTCGAGGTCGGTGATCGGACGCAGCGCCACGCCGCTTTCGGCCGCAGCCTTCGCGACCGCGGGCGCGATCTTCATCATCAGCCGGGGGTCGAAGGGCTTCGGGATCAGGTACTCGGGCCCGAAGCTCAGCTTCTCGCCTGCGTAGGCGGCCGCAACACGCTCGCTTTGTTCCGCCTGCGCCAGGTCGGCGATCGCGTGCACCGCCGCCACTTCCATCTCATCGGTGATGGTGGTGGCGCCGCAGTCCAGCGCACCGCGAAAGATGTAGGGGAAGCACAGGACGTTGTTGACCTGGTTCGGGTAGTCGGTGCGGCCGGTCGC
This sequence comes from Variovorax sp. P1_H12_2, assembly GCF_056405335.1. Classification (NCBI taxonomy): domain Bacteria; kingdom Pseudomonadati; phylum Pseudomonadota; class Betaproteobacteria; order Burkholderiales; family Comamonadaceae; genus Variovorax; species Variovorax sp. P1_H12_2. Next base: position 7,276 of record NZ_JBFUCI010000230.1, on the reverse strand, counting down.
CATGACGATGTCGTCGCGCACCGCATGCGCGTCTTCCGGCGAAATCTCGGGGCTCGGATTGGCCAGCGCGAAGATCACCGGCTTGGCCGCCATCTTGGCGACCATCGCGGGCTTCAGCACACCGCCGGCCGACAGGCCGAGGAACACGTCCGCGCCCTCGATGATGTCATTGAGCGTGCGCGACTCGGTCTTCTGCATGTACTGGCGCTTGTCGTCGTCCATCAGCTCGGTGCGGCCTTCGTAGACCACGCCGGCCAGGTCGGTCACGTAGACGTTCTCGCGCTTCAGGCCCACCTTGAGCAGCAGGTTCAGGCAGGCCAGCGCCGCAGCGCCCGCGCCCGAGGTCACGAGCTTGACCTGGCCGATGTCCTTGCCGACCACTTTCAGCCCGTTGAGCATCGCGGCTGCCACGGTGATGGCAGTGCCGTGCTGGTCGTCGTGGAAGACCGGGATCTTCATGCGCTTGCGCAGCTCGCGCTCGACGTAGAAGCAGTCGGGGGCCTTGATGTCCTCGAGGTTGATCGCACCGAAGGTCGGCTCGAGGGCGGCGATGACCTCGACCAGCTTGACCGGGTCCTTCTCGTCGATCTCGATGTCGAAGACGTCGACGCCGGCGWACTTCTTGAACAGCACGCCCTTGCCCTCCATCACCGGCTTGGAAGCCAGCGGGCCGATGTCGCCGAGGCCCAGCACCGCGGTGCCGTTGGTGATCACGCCGACCAAGTTGCCGCGCGCCGTGTACTTGAAGGCGTTGACCGGGTCCCTGACGATTTCTTCGCAAGGCGCCGCGACGCCGGGTGAGTAGGCCAGCGCCAGGTCGCGCTGGTTGACCATCTGCTTGGTGGCGGCGATCGAGATCTTGCCCGGAACCGGATGCTCGTGGTACTCGAGCGCGGCGCGGCGCAGCTCGGCGCGCTTGTCTTCGGGCGTAGGGATCTGCGAAGTCGAATCGGACATTGGGCCGTGCCTCCTGTGACGCTTCTTGTAAAGGGCGCCGATTGTAGACCTCGATCTGCATGCTGGCCGGGCGCGGGTCGCCGACCCGGATATTTGGGCGGAAAGTGGCTATTGCTATCTCTTCTACTTAGTCTTCCTATTTAGATTAGTAGTAGTAGTAAGGGGCGCGCTTCGCTGTGGACAGGGTCATTTTTCCCTTTTGCGACAAGGACTTGCCGCAGCCCGCTGGCTGTGTGCAGCCGCGCTTCCGTGCTGTCGCGGCGAGGCGAACAACTTCGGGCGAAGCGACTTGCCTGTGGACAAGTACTGTCTTGTGCCGGAACTGTCCCCAGGGTTGTCCTTGGCGGGCACTGTGGCAATATGCCCGGCTCAGAAGACCCCCGCAACGAGGAGCAACCATGGCGCTGATGGATTTCATCAAGAAGCAGTTCATCGACATCATTCAGTGGACCGAGACCGGCGACGGCACGCTGGCCTGGCGTTTCCCGATGGCGGAGATGGAAATCCAGAACGGCGCGTCGCTGACGGTGCGCGAGTCGCAGGTCGCGGTGTTCGTCAACGAAGGCCAGGTCGCCGACGTGTTCGGCCCGGGCATGTACAAGCTCACGACCCAGACGCTGCCGGTCCTGACCTATCTCAAGAACTGGGACAAGCTCTTCGAGTCGCCATTCAAGAGCGACGTCTACTTCTTCAGCACGCGCCAGCAGGTCGACCAGAAATGGGGAACGCCGCAGCCGATCACGGTGCGCGACAAGGACTTCGGCGCGGTGCGGCTGCGCGCCTTCGGCAACTTCAGCTTCCGCGTCGGCGACGCCAAGCTGTTCCACACCGAGATCTCGGGTACGCGCGACATCTACACGGTGGCCGACCTCGATGGCCAGCTCCGCGGCCTCCTGCTGCAGAACATCAGCAACGCGATCGCGGCCAGCGGCGTTCCTTTTCTCGACCTGGCAGCCAACCAGATCCAGTTCGCCGAGGCGCTGGCCAAGCAGTTGGTGCCCGAGTTCGCCAAGATCGGGATTCAGCTCGAGAACATCACGGTCCAGAACGTCTCGCTGCCGGAAGAGCTGCAGAAGATCCTCGATCAGAAGATTGGCATGGGCATGGTCGGCAACGACATGGGCAAGTTCATGCAATACCAGACCGCGCAGGCGATCCCGAAGTTCGCCGAGGGCGCGGGCGGTGGCGGCGGCATCGCGGGCGATGCCATGGGGCTCGGCGCCGGCGTCGCGCTGGGGCAGGTGCTGGCGCAGAACCTGGCCCAGGGGCTGCAGGCGCAGCCCGCGGCACCGCAGCAGCAGCCCGCGGTCGCGGTGGTGAATCCGGCCGATGTGATGACCACGCTCGAGAAGCTCGGTGAGCTGAAGTCCAAGGGCATCCTCACGCAGGAAGAATTCGACGCCAAGAAGGCGGAGCTGCTGAAAAAACTCGTGTGACGGACCGCGGTAGCCAGCGCTACTACCGCGCGCCCTGTCCCGGCTGCGGCGCGCCGGTCGAATTCCGTTCGGCGCAATCGACGCACGCGGTCTGCCCCTATTGCCAGAGCACCGTGGTGCGCCAAGGCGAGACGCTGGCGCGCACCGGCAAGATGGCCGAGCTGTTCGACGACTTCAGTCCGCTGCAGCTGTTCGCCGCCGGCCGCATCGAGGGCCAGCCTTTCACTTTGGTGGGCCGGCTGCAGTACAGCTACCCGGGCGGCCGCTGGACCGAGTGGATCGCCACGCTCGATGGCGAGCGTACCGGCATCCTGAGCGAGGACAACGGCGCCTTCGTCTTCGCCTTGGCTTTCGAACTGCAGCGCGCGACGCCGCCGGCGGTCGAACAGCGCGTCGGCGCGACCACCGCCTTCAACGGCCAGAACTACACGGTGGCCTCGAACGAGCAGGTGGCGCTGGTCTCGGCGCAAGGCGAGCTGCCGCGGCTGCCCGAACTCGGCCGTCCCTTCGCGGTGGTCGAGCTGCGCAGCGACCAGGGACAGGTGCTCAGCCTCGACTACGACACCGATCCGCCCGGCGCCTACCTCGGCCGCGCGGTGCGGCTCGAGGACCTGCAGCTCACCGGCTTGCGCGACGAATCGGCCAAGGACGAAAAGGGCCGCAGCTTCAACTGCCCGAACTGCGGCTCGCCGGTGACGGTCAACCTGGCCGACAGCAAGAGCATCACCTGTCCGTCCTGCAACGCGATCATCGATCTTTCGCAGGGCATCGGGGGCGAACTTCGGCATGCGGCCCAGAACGAGCCGATCCAGCCGCTGATCGCGCTCGGCAGCATCGGCCAGCTGCAGGGCGTCGACTGGCAGGTGGTCGGCTTCCAGCACCGCATGGGCGTGGCGCCCGGCGACGACGAGCACTTCGGCTGGAGCGAGTACCTGCTCTACAACAAGAAGCGCGGCTTCAGCTTCCTGGTCGATGCCGAAGACGGCTGGAGCATGGTGAAGCCGACCACCGGCGCCCCGAGCATGGCCGAGAGCGGGGCCCGCGCCACGTACCTGGGCAAGGTCTACCTGCAGCAGTACGCCTACAACGCCGAGACCGGCTATGTGGCGGGCGAGTTCTACTGGCAGGTCGAGCGCGGGCAGAAGACCTTCAATCGCGATTTCGCCAACGGCAGCGCACTGCTGTCGATGGAACGCTCGGCCAACGAGCTGACCTGGTCGTCCGGCAACCGGATCGACAGCGCGGCGGTGGCGGCGGCGTTCAAGCTCGATCGCCGGAAGGACATGTTCAAGCGCAACGACGTGCTGCCGGTGAGCGCGGCGTCCAGCCTGGGCTGCGGCACCATCGTGCTGATCGTGGTGGTGATCGTCGTGCTGCTGATCATCCTGAGCACCTGCAGCAGCGGGGGCGGCTCGCGCAGTGCGGGCGGCTCCTATGGCGGCTATTCGAGTGGCGGCGGCCACAAATGAAGTCTTTTTTTGGAGGTTCTCATCATGGGAATTGAATGGTTGAAGCCGGACGTGATCCTTGGGTCGCTGGTTTATGCGGTGATCGGCGTGGCGCTCTTCTGGCTGGCCTTCCGGATCATCGACAAGGTCACGCCCTATGACCTGTGGCAGGAGATCGTCGAGAAGCAGAACATGGCGCTGGGGCTGGTGGTGGCCGCGATGAGCCTGGGCATCTGCATCATCGTCGCCGCGGCCATCCATTGAGCGAAGCGGCCTCGTCCGCGCGCCCGCTCGAGCGCAGCGGCCCGCAACCGGTCGAGATCGCGCTGCTCGCCAGCGTCTTCGTGGTCGCCGCCTGCGGGCTGGTCTATGAGCTCAGCGCAGCGGCGCTGAGTTCCTACCTGCTGGGCGACTCGGTGCTGCAGTTCAGCACGATCATCGGCACCTACCTGTTCGCGATGGGCGTGGGCTCCTGGCTGTCGCGCTACTTCGAGCGCCAGCTGCCGGCGCATTTCCTGCGCATCGAGCTCATGGTGGCGCTGGTCGGCGGTGCGCTGCCGGCACTGCTCTTCATTGCCAATGCCTACGTTCCGGGCGCCTTCCGGTTGCTGCTTTACGGGCTCGTGATGGTGGTCGGCACGCTGGTGGGGCTCGAGATCCCGCTGGTGATGCGGATCCTGCGGCGCAACGTCGCGCTCAAGGACCTGGTGTCGCAGGTGCTGACCTTCGACTACCTGGGCGCGCTCGCCGTCTCGATCGCCTTCCCCCTGCTGCTGGTGCCGCAGCTCGGCATGATTCGCACCGGGCTTCTGTTCGGGTTCATGAATGCGGCGGTCGCGGTCTGGGCGTTGTGGCTGTTCCGGCACGAGCTGCGCCGTGTCGGCATGCATGCGCTGGCCTGCGGGCTGGCGCTGGCCGCGTTGCTGGTGGCCTTCGTGTTCGCCGATCACCTCACGACGCTGGCCGAGGACAAGTTCTACCAGGACCGCATCGTCTTCAGCGAAAGCTCCCCCTACCAGCGCATCGTGGTCACGCGAGGCGCCGCCGGGCACCGGCTGTTCCTGAACGGCAACCTGCAGTTCGCCGAGCGCGACGAGTACCGCTATCACGAGGCGCTGGTGCACCCGGTGATGGCGGCCCACGGCGCGCCGCGCAAGGTGGCAGTGCTCGGTGGCGGCGACGGCATGGCGGTGCGCGAGATCCTCAAGTACCCGTCGGTCGAGAGCGTGACGCTGGTGGAGCTCGACCCGAACATGACCCGGCTCTTCAGCGAGCACGAGACGCTGGCCGCACTGAACGGCCACGCGCTGAATTCCCCGAAGCTGCGCGTGGTCAACACCGATGCCTTCCAGTGGCTGCAGCAGCAGGGCGAGGTCTTCGACGTCATCGTGGTCGACTTTCCGGACCCCACCAATTTCGCGATCGGCAAGCTCTACACAAGCTCCTTCTATGCGCTGCTCGACCAGCGGCTGGCGGCCAGCGGCTATGCCGTTGTCCAGACCACCTCGCCGCTGGTGGCGCGCAAGAGCTTCTGGACCGTGGCAACCACCATCGAATCGGTCGGCCTCACGGCGACGCCCTACCACGCACACGTGCCGAGCTTCGGCGAGTGGGGATACATCATCGCGAGCCGGCGGCCTTTCCGGCTGCCCGATGCGCTGCCCGACGGGCTGCGTTTCCTGTCGGTGCCGACATTGCCGCTGCTGTTCGACTTCCCGCGCGACATGGCGCGGGTGCCGGCCGAGGTGAATCGGCTTTCCAACCAGATCCTGGTGTCCACCTACGAACACGAGTGGGGGAGATGAGCACACCCCCAGGTTGGCTCACTTCGTGTAGCCGCCCACCCCCTTGCAGGGGGCAACACCAGCGGCCCGGCGAAGCCGGTTCCGCGGTATTCCTGGAAAGGATCCATGAGGCGGCGTGAGTTTCTTGGCGCGTCGATGGCCGTGGCGGCCGCGCTGGCAGGGTGCGAGGCCCGACACGACATCGAGGGCGGCTTCACCGGCATCGACGTGGCGCGTGGCCATGCGCTGCGCGACGGCACGCAGCGCGGCGGGGCCGTGCCGGATGTCGCTCGCCGCACGCAGGTCGTGATCGCCGGCGGTGGCGTTGCCGGCCTGGCGGCGGCGCGGGCGTTGCGTCTTTCCGGCATCGAGGATTTCGTGCTGCTGGAACTCGAGGACACGGCCGGCGGCAACAGCCGCGCCGGCGCGGTGCAGGGCATCGCCTGCCCGCTCGGCGCGCACTATCTGCCGCTGCCCGGCGACGAGGCGCACGAGGTGCAGGACCTGCTCGAGGAACTGGGCCTGCGCCGGCGCGTGGCGGGCCGCTGGGAATACGACGAGCGCCAGCTCTGCCACAGTCCGCAGGAGCGCCTGTTCTTCCAGGGCCGCTGGCAGGACGGGCTGTTGCCGGTGCAGGGGGTGGGCAACGCCACGCTGGCCCAGTACCGGCGCTTTTCGCAACGCGTGGATGCCTTGCGGCACGATGCGCGGTTCTCGATCCCGACGCTGCGCGCGGTGCCCGCGCCAGCCCTGCTGGCCCTCGATGCGCTGTCCTTCGAGGCCTGGCTCGACCGTGAGGGCCTTGGCGACGCCCACCTGCGCTGGTATCTCGACTACTGCTGTCGCGACGACTACGGTGCCGGCCTGGCCCATGTCTCGGCCTGGGCCGGCATCCACTATTTCGCCAGCCGGCACGGCTTCCATGCGCCCGGCGAGGACGACGGCGAACGCGAGGCGGTGCTGACCTGGCCCGAGGGCAACGCCTGGCTGACCCAGCGGCTGGCGCAGCCCCTCGGCGATCGGCTGCGGACCGGCCAGGCCGTCACGCGGATCGCCGACGCGCGCAGCGGCGTGGAGATCGATGCGATCGACGTCGCCACCGGCTCGCGGGTGCGCTGGCAGGCCGAACGGTGCATCGTCGCGCTGCCGATGTTCATTGCGGCGCGCGTGATCGAGGCCCCGCCCGAGCGGTTGCGCCAAGCCGCCGCGTCGATGCGCTACGCGCCCTGGCTGGTCGCCAATGTCCATGTGAAGGCCCCACTGGCCGACCGGCCTGGTGCGGCCCCGGGTTGGGACAACGTGGTCTATGGCACCCGCGGCCTCGGCTACGTCGACGCGCGGCATCAGACCCTGGACCCGACGCCGCGCGCCACGGTCCTGACCTGGTACCGGCCGCTGGGGCCCAGCACCTGGGACGGCACCGATGGCCGCCGCCAGTTGCTGGCCCGGCCCTGGGCCGGCTGGCGCGACGATCTGCTGGCGGAGCTTTCGGCGCCTCACCCCGACCTCGCCGGGCTGGCGACCCGGATCGACATCACGCGCTACGGCCATGCGATGGCGATCCCCGCGCCCGGCCAACTGGCGAAGCTCGGTGCCCGGGACCGCATCGTCGCCGGGCGCCTGGCTTTCGCCCACGGCGACTGGTCCGGCT
>NZ_JBFUCI010000229.1:0-10091 GCF_056405335.1 Variovorax sp. P1_H12_2 | reverse complement strand
GGCTGCGCGACGGCAAGGCGCTGGCCTACGTGCGGCCGCACGACCTCAGCGTCGAACGCTATGCGCCGGGAGCCAGCGGCATCGTTGCGACCTTGAGCCGGGCGATTGTGGTCGGACCGATCGCGCGCCTGGAACTAGAACCGGTCGAATCGAATCCAGACAATCCAGGGTCCGGAGCCATCATCGAAGCGCAACTCCCTGCGCAACAGTTCCGGGACCTCGGCCTGCACGAGGGCGACAAGGTCGTCGCCACGCCGCGCAAGGCCCGCGTGTTCGTAGAAGATTGGGTTTCACCGTGATCGACTGGTATTTTGGTGCGCCGCGTCGCGCCCTGGCATTGATCTGCATCGCCTGCGTGGCGATGCTCGCCTTCGGCATGTACCTGCAGCATGTGGTCGGCCTCGAGCCGTGCCCGATGTGCATCGTGCAGCGCTATGCGCTGGTGCTGGTGGCAGTCTTTGCCGGCCTGGCGTCGGCCAGCAGCCGCAGGGGCCTGCAGGTCGTGGGCATGCTGCTGGGCCTGGTCATGGCCGTCGGTGGCGCCTACACGGCCGCGCGCCAGAGCTGGCTGCAGTGGCATCCGCCTGAGGTGGTGTCCTGCGGCCGCGACATCTACGGAATGATCGAGACCTTCCCGCTGCAGCGCGCGCTGCCGATGATCTTCCGCGGCGCCGGCGACTGCTCGCAGGTCGACTGGACCTTCCTCGGCCTGTCGATCGCGAACTGGTCCTTCATCGCGTTCACCGGCTTCGCGGTGCTGCTGCTGATCCTGCTGTTGCGTCGCGGGACTCAGAGCGCAAGCGTGTCAAAGGCGGCGTAGGCGGTCGCCAGCCAGGTCTTCACGCGCTGGCGCTCGAGCAGCCCCAGTGCGTGCGGCCCGTCACGGTCGTTGACGGCTTTCCAGAAACTGCTGTTGCGCGCATCGATCTTGCGCATGCTGGCGTCGTGCAGCCGGGGCAGGGCGATGACGCGGGCGCCGTTCGCGGTCGCCTTGCCGAGCGACTGTGAGCCGAGCAGCAGGCCGAAGTCGCTGCCGCGCCCATAGTTCTGCACCACGATGTAGTTCGGGCGGTTGCCGAAGGTGTCGATCAGCGTGCCCAGCAGGTCGCTCGAATCCTTGCCGTCGTCGAGCACGTGCCAGAAATTGACGGCCACGCCCAAGTCGGCGAAGACGTCGAACAGGTCGGACTCCTTGATCCAGCGCGACAGCGGTGCCAGCGTCTGGGCCGCGAGGTCGACGATCACGCTCTGCTGCGGGTTGGTTTCGAAGCCGTTCACCACCGTGTCGAGCCCCTCGAAGCTGTCCACCACCACCGGCGAGGCGAATCCCTCGTAGAAACGGGTGAAGGAACTGTGCGATCGATCGGTATCGAAGCCCACGAAGGGCCGGCTGTGGTCGATGAAGTGCTGCGCCAGTACCCGCGCCGTGACCGACTTGCCGACCCCGCCCTTTTCGCCGCCAATGAAGTTGATGGAGCTCATGTGGTTCCTGCCAGAGTGGGATGAAAACTGAAAATCATTCTAGGGGTCGAGTGGAGCGAGGCGACGCGTGAGCCGCCTCCCGAAAGTTGGTGAATCGCCCAATAAGTTGAGCGGTTTGAAGATATGTTCATCAAAATAGGCAAAGAACTTGGCTTGATATCCAGGTTTGCACAATATGTTTTGCATTCGATTAATATGCATAGCATGTTGCGCATGACGACCCTCGCCGCCATTGGGACCTTCCTGCGCCAGGCGCGCAAGGATCGCGCCATGACCGCTTCGGAACTGGCCCTGAAGGCCGGCATTTCCCGAAACACCCTGGGCGCCCTCGAAGCGGGGCGCGGCAACGTCGAGCTGAACACCTTGCTGGCGCTGCTCAAGTGCCTGCAACTCGAGTTGCAGTTCGTGCCGGAGGCAGTGGCCGACCTGACCCGGTTCGGCGCCGACACCAAATCCACCGGCCTGCAGGACGAGGTGAGCGGCCTGATGCCGAAGCCGCCTCGGCGCGGTGCGTCATGAGCGCCGCAGTGCGAAGCACGAAGGTACTCGCATGAGCGTCGTGCGGTCCTTGCGCATCCGGCTCGGCACCACGGACGTCGGCTCGCTGTTCGGGCTCGACGACGGGCGGGTGTATTTCCGGTTCGACGACGACTATGCGAAGAACCCCGCGCGGCCGGTCCTGTCGCAGCTCTACGTGGTCGCGCCAGCCACTTCGGGGAGCGCCGAAAGGCTGGCCCAGGCCCTCGCAGAGGCCGAGGCCGCCACGGTGGCCCAGTTGCTCGACCCGGCGCTGGACGCCAACCGGGGCGACGGCCAGTTCGGTCTGCCGCCTTTCTTCCAGAATCTGCTGCCCGAAGGCCCTCTGCGCAAACAGCTGATCGGCGACCTGGGCCTGGACGTGAACGATGAACTCGGCTTGCTCGCGGCTTGCGGCGGTGACCTGCCCGGCGACGTCCGGGCCGATGCCGAAACGCTCGATGAGCCCGCGCTGGGCCGGCTGATCGGCCAGGGCCGCGACAGCTACGAAATGAGTTCGGGCCAGGTGCCGACACCCCAGCAGACCTCCATTTCGGGTGTCCAGCCCAAGGTCGYGCTGATATTGGGAAGCCCGGGGCGTTACGTGATGCGCTCGAAGCACTCGGACCAGAAGCACTTCATCGGCAAGCTGCCGACCGGCGAGTACGACCAACTGCCCGAAGTGGAGTACAGCTCGCTGACGCTGGCGGCGGCGGCGGGCGTGAACACCTGCGAGTTCGCGCTGGAACCTTTGTCATCGATCGCCGACCAGTTGCCGTATGCGCTGCAGAAAGACGGCCGGAACTTCCTGCTGGTGTCCCGCTTCGACCGCGACGTCCCGACCCAGACCCGGCGCCTGCACATGGAGGACTTCGCCCAGGTCACGGGCATGCCGTCGGAATACAAGTACCTGGGCACCTACGCGGCAATCGGGCTGCTGCTCAAGCGGCGCTCGGCCAGTGGCGAGGCCGATGTGGCCGAACTCCTGCGCCGCATCAAGGTCTCTGAATTGCTCGGCAACTACGACGCGCATCTGAAGAACTTCAGCCTCGTCTACCCGCGCGGCCAGGCCCGGCCCGAGCTTTCCCCGGCCTATGACATCGTCGCCTATGGCGTGTACTTCGCGGGCTCGGGGCATGGCCTGAAGTTCTTCCCCGAGCAGCCGCCGCGCACGCTGCTGACGCCCAGGACCCTGCGCGAACTCGGCAACGTCTGGGACATTCCCGAGAAGCAGCTGAGCGAGGTCGTGACCCGTTGCGTCGACCAGGCCATGGCGAGCTGGCCCGGCCTGCTGAAGGCGCTGCCCTTGACGGCTGCGCATCGCACCCGGCTCGCCGAGCACATCCAGAGCAATGCGAGCGCGGCGGCGTGGCGCAAGCGCCATCCCGATGCGCCCTGGTTCGACACCTCGGGCGGGCTCAGAGCACCATCTTGAGGATGGTGAAATCGTCCTCGAGCACGCCGGGGCCATGCACCTCGCGCGCCCAGTCCAGAACGCGGTCCAGCTCGGACTGCCCGTCGTCGACCGGCCGGGTGAGAATCTCGAGGAATGCGGAGAACTCCAGCATGGAGCCATCCGGTCTCTTGATCTCGTAGGCGCCGTCGCTGAAGACGAAAAGCCGCGCAGGCGATCGCACGATGCACTGCGCGTCCTGGTAGCTGGCCGCCGGCATGATGCCGATGCAGGGGCCCGATGCTTCCAGGGGCCGGCCCTCCCCGGCGGCTTCACAGGGGCCGCTCACCAGGATGGCCGGAGGATGGCCGGCAGAGGCGTAGCGCAGGCGTCCGCTGGCGCGGTGGTAGACGCCGTACCAGACCGTGGAGAACAGCTCGCCGTAGCGCTCCATCTGGTAGGCCTGGTTGAGCGCGGTGAGCACCTCGCCGGGATTGCGGAAGTCGGTTCTCGGCAGGGCCTCCGAGCGCAGCGTGTCGGCGACCGCCACCGACAGCAGCACCGAGCCCACGCCATGGCCGCAGACGTCGATCAGGTAGAGCGCGAAATGCTCCTCGTCGATCCAGTGGTAGCCGAACGAGTCGCCGCCCAGTTCGGTCGACGGAACGAAGCGCCAGTCGATCACCCAGGGCTGCGACAGCGGCGCCGGCAGCATCGAGCGAACGTAGCGCTCGGCGTCGCGCAGCTCCTGCTGCAACCGGTCGTGGGTACGCTGCAGGTCCTCGCGGGAGGCCGCGAGATCGCGGTGGGCGCGCGTCAGTTCCTGATTGGCCGATTCGAGCTGCGCGATGAGCCTGGCCTCGCGCTGGCTGAGCAAGGTCATGTCATAGGCCTTCTGCTGCACCAGCCGCGCCTCCTCGTATTCCGCCGTCACGTCGAGCAGAAGAACCCAGACGGTGCTGTCATCGGCGAAGAAATGGACGTCCGCCACGCGCCCGCTGGGCATTTCCATGGAGCGGATGAGGAAGGGGGTCTCCGCCAGCGGCAGCAGGCCTTCGAGGAACGGGATCTGGTCGCTGGCAAGGACGCCGACCTGGAGGCCCTCCAGGCCGTAGTGCGCCAGGTGCCCGCCGGCCTGCGTCAGCTTCTGCGAGCCATCGATGACCAGATGCGCGAGAACCCGCTGCGCATGGAGCAGCAGGAGCAGCGAGTCGGAAATCCGCGTCGGCAGGTCGAGCATGGCTATCGCGCCAGGCGCGCCGCCAGTTCCTGGAAGGTCTCCTCGACGCCCATGCCCGTCTTGGCACTGGTGCGGCGAAAGGCCCAGCCTGCCGCCTCGAGGCGCTCGATCCGTTCCGGTGGGAGCGTCCAATCCTCCTCGAGGTCCGCCTTGTTGAGCAGGGCGACGAAGGGAACGTCGCCGACCTCCGCGCCGACCCGCGCCTGGATCGACACCGCGGTGTCCAGGGTTTCGGGCCGCGTGCCATCCACCACCAGGAGATAGCCGGCCGCGCCGCGCAGGTAGCTCACCCGGACGGCCGAGACCTCGTCCTCGCCGGCGATGTCCCACAGGATCAGCGCCACCTGCTCGGTGCCGATGGTCAGCAGCTTCTTGTCGATCTTCACCCCGACCGTGGTGAGGTAGGCATCCGAGAAGATGGTGTCGACGAAGCGGCGTACCAGGCTGGTCTTTCCTACGCCGAAAGCGCCGAGCAGACAGATCTTCTTTTGCAGCATGGTCAGTCGCCGGTGCTGACGCCGAAGGACACGCGCCGGTTCATCGACAGCTCATCCTCGCTGGCGCCGGGGCGCAGCGGCTCCAGCGGGCCGGCGCCACGCACGGCGAGCAAGGTCGGATCCACGCCGCGGGCCCGCAGCATGGAGCGCACGACCTCCGCGCGGCCCACGCTGAGGGCCAGGTTGGACGTGTCCTTGCCGGTCGCATCGGCGTGGCCGACGATCGTCACCTTCACCGGGAACCCCTGGGTGCGCGCCACCTGCACCAGCTCGCGCATGTCGGCGGCCACGGCGTCGAGCTTGCCTTCCTGGTCCGCCGCGGGCCGAGGGACGCTGAAATCGAAGTGAATGAGCTGGGCCTGAATRGCGTCGCGCAGCCGAACGTAGTCCGGATCCTGCACGTCCTGGAGGGCGCTGAGATCGACCTTCGGAGCGCCGGCAGGAAGAGTCGATGTGAAGGCCCGCGCCTTGTCCATCCAGCGTTGGGGCGCACTGCCGGTGGCCCGAATGCCGCTCGCGTCCTGTGACAGGCTGACGGTCGGCGGCGGATTCAGGGTCGCTTGCAGCCGTTTCAGAATGATGGCCGGATGCAGCGCCTGGTAGGGTTCCCAGCGGCCGACGACGCGCGCCGGGTCCAGGCGGGCCTGACCCAGCAGCGCTTCCGGCTGCGTCGCCAGCGGGTCGCGCAGCCCGGACACCAGCCACTTCCCGTCGCGGCGCTCGGCGCCCGTCACGACGATGCCGGGCTGGTCCTGCAGCGCCGCGACATAGGCGTCGACGCGCTGGCGTTCGATGATCCGTTGGGACATCCAGTAGCCCAGCGCCAGCAGCAGCGCCAGCAGGGCCAGCCAGAACAGCGGGGTCAGCTTCTTCCGCGTCTCGGCTTCCTGGGAGATCAGGCAGGGCTGCAGCCGTTGCCCCACATCGGAGAAGGGGTCGACGTCGCCGTTGAACGCTTCGAGCGGCGTGCGCCAGTCGGCGTGTACGGCCGCCAGCGCCTCGCCCAGGCGGGTACGCAGCATCGCAGGCGGACTGCCGTGGATCACGGCGGCGAGAAAGGCCGACGGACCTTCCTCGCACCACAGCAGCAAGTCGCCCAGGCGCAGGCTGTCGATGCTGCGGCCGCTCGTGGCGCCGCTCCCTGCCTCGTCGAACGAATCGCGCACGAAATCCTGGATCGCGGAGAGCATTGCCGAGACCAGTTGCGGATCGCGCGTCGTCGCGTCCTCCCTGGCCACATGCGCCAGCAGCAGGCCGGTCTTGCGATGGACCAGGAAGAGGTGTTCGACCCGGTACACGGCCGTGTGCTTGAGCACCACGTCCGCGAAGGTGCTCCCGCTGCGCCATGCCTCGATGCGCCACTTGAGGCCGCGCCAGGAAAAGCTGTGCTTGAGCGCCTGATTGAGCGATTGAAGCGTGCCCTCGAGGGTCTCGGCGATGGCCTTGCGAATCGCCGGTCCCATGACGGGATACAGGATATCGACCATGGTGCCCGGGTTCTTCTGAATGGACGCCTGGGTGGCACGCTCGACGGTCGGCGCGATCGCGTGGCCGAGGCGCTCGTCCTGCGTCGCCAGCACGAAGGCGGCGGGGAGCACGGCGCCCACCGCATCGGCGAACTCGCGCGGATCGTCGAACTTTTGCTGCAATCTCGCCAGCGCCACCTGCTCGCGTTCCATCAGCACGCCGCGCAGCGCGTCCATCCGCGGATCGGCCTCCAGGCGGCTCGGAAGCGTCGCGGCCACGTCCGGATTGACGCACCGGGCCAACTCCAGAAGAAGGCCGGCGAGTCGCCTGTTCGTCTCCTCTTCGGAAGCGCTGCCGGGCGCGCGCGTCGCGGTCAGCGACAGGCGCGCGTTCACCGCGCCCCCACCCCGGCATCGCGTCGCGCGAGCAGACCTGGTGCGCTTGCTGCGCGATTCAACCGCGCTCGCCGGCGTTGACGCCCTTGGGCGATACGTCCTGATTCAGGCATTTGGCGATCTCGACAAACAGACCGGCGAGCAGATTGCGATCGGTCTTGACGTTGCTGAGTTCGGCGAACATCCGCTCGGTGGTGGCGCGCTGGTCGTCCTGGCGCCGGCGCATCTCTTCGCGCAAGGCCTGAACCTCGTGGCTCAGGCGATCCGTGAAGTCGCGCTCCTGGCGTGCGAGCTGGTCGGAAACCTGGGCGAGGCGCTTTTCCAGCGCCTGGGTGTGATCCCGCAGGCTGCGCTCCAGCTCCTTGTCGGCATCGGCACGCAGGTCCTTTTCCTCGCGGAACTGGCCGGCCACCGATTCCAGCTGTTTCTTGATCGTGCCTTCAAGGCTGCTCAGGCTGCGGGACGACTCCGCTTCCAGGTCGCGCATCCTTTGCTGAAAGCGCTCCTCGAGAATGGAAAAGCGCTTGTCGTAATCCTGCATCTGGTTGCCGAACAGCAACTCGCGCATCTTGTCGACCCCGGATGTCTCGCCTGCGCCGTTCGGTTGGCTGGCGAGCACCGCCTGGGCCGCCAGCGCGGTTTGCGCATCGATGCTCGGTATGGATTTGGCTGCAGTTCCCATCGACATATCTCCTCGGTTGTGAATTGAAGGGTGCCGACGTGGACATCGGCGCCGCGATGCGAATGTGGGGTGTCGAGCCTGGTCAGGGTGGGGCGGTCGCCCGGAAAAGGAGCGTCAGGCAATTGCGGCCGTCTGCATGGCGGTAACGCACGCCATCGGAGAAGCGCCGCACGATGGGGATGCCCCAGCCGCCGATTCGCGCGTCCTGGATGCTGGTGGGTGGCCTGGGTTCCGGGACCTTTTGCGGATCGAACTCGCTTCCCTCGTCCTCGACTTCCAGGGCCACGTCTTCGCCTTGCCAACCCAGGCGCAGGAAGATGCTCTGAGCGCCACTGGTGCAGGCGTGGGTCATGATGTTCGTGACCACCTCGGTCGAGCAAAGATCGAGGTTCAGTGCGACCCGTGCCGGAAGCCGTTGGCCCTCGGCCCAGTCGTGCACCCAGGCGCTGACGCGCGAGAGTTCGCGCAGCTCGCTACCGACGATGAGGGATGCCTGCGGTTCCCCGTCCGAGGAGGCCATCAGCGACTCCCGGCTCCCGCCATCAGCGCGCTGCAGGCGGTATCGACGTCGGGGTACACCGGAATGATCGTATCGATGCCTGCCATCTTGAGCACCTCCGCCACAAGGGGCTGCGGGCTGGCCAAGGCCATCACGCCGCCGCGCAACGACTGGGCCCTCGCATTGACGACGAGGGTGCGAATGCCGATGGATGCCAGGAACGACACTTCGGACAGATCGACGACGGCGAGAAGCTTTCGGGTCGACACCAGCGCGGACAAGCGCACGTTGATGTCATGCCCGCCAATGCTGTCCATGCGCCCGACCAGACTGATCTTTTCGACGCCGTCGGCCAGTTGCTCGCTTCTCAGGTCCATACGCTCTCCGCAGTGCGATATCGATGGGTTCTGAATCGGTCCTCTTCTTGTTCGTAAAACAAAACAAAAGCGGTTTGCGAGCAACAAGTAGAACCTTTTTCTAGCTTACGCCCAAATTGCAACCGCGTCGACAACCCGCCATCCCCTGGCCAATGGATGGCCCCCGTCAGCGGTCCCCGCGTGCAGGCACATTGATCAAGGCTTCGACCAGCCGATCGACGCGGATCGGCTTGGTCAGGTAATCGTCCATGCCGGCCGAGATGCACATTTCCTGGTCGCCCTGCATGGCGTTGGCGGTCATCGCCACGATGCGCGGCCGTCGATCGGCCTCGAGCAGCGTGCAGATCTGCCGCGTCGCGTCGAGCCCGTCGAGTTCGGGCATCTGGACGTCCATCAGAACCACGTCGTAAGTCTGGCGCTGCACCGACTCGACGGCTTCGATGCCGTTGGAGGCCAGGTCGGCCCGGTAGCCCATCTGCTGCAGCAGGCGCATCGCGAGCTTCTGATTCACCACGTTGTCCTCGGCCAGCAGGATCCGCAAGGGGTGGCGCGCCCCCATCGTCGGGTCGATCTGCGGCTTGGCGCTGCCGCCCTCCGCAGGCTTGGCGACAGACTCGCGCGCGAGCAGGCTGACCAGCGTGTCGAACAGTTGCGACTGGTGGATCGGTTTCGACAGGTAGGCGTTGAACAGCGATTCGGCGTCGCCGGCCTCGCGCCGGCCCAGTGAGCTGAAGAGCACCAGGGGCAGGGCGGCGTGATTCGCGCGGATGCGGCGCGCCAGGTCGATGCCGTCCATCTCGGGCATGTGCATGTCGAGGATCGCGAGATCGAAGCGCTCGCCTTGCGCGAGCCAGCGCAAGGCCTCGGCCGGCGATTCGGTGTCGAGCGAATTCATGCCCCACCGGCCGGTCTGAAGCGCGAGCACGCGCCGGTTGGTCGCGTTGTCGTCGACGATCAGCAGGCGCTTGTCGCGCAGCTCGACCTGCACGCCGGTGACGACGCGGCGCTTGCTCGGCGGCGCATCGGAGATCGACGCTTCGATGGTGAAGAAGAAGGACGAACCCTTGCTCGGGCCCTCGCTCTCGACCCACATGGTCCCGCCCATCAACTCGGCCAGCCGCTTGCTGATCGCCAGGCCGAGACCGGTGCCGCCGTACTTGCGGGTGGTGCTCGAGTCGGCCTGCGAAAACGACTGGAACAGCCGGCCCATGCCCTCCGGCGACAGGCCGATGCCGGTGTCGCGCACGGCAAAGGTCAGGGAGACCCGCTCGGCCGCCTGGGGCTTGGCGCTGACCGTCAACACCACCTCGCCGGTCTCGGTGAACTTCACCGCGTTGCTCAGCAGGTTCAGCAGGATCTGCCGCAGCCGCGTGAGGTCGCCGCTCACGCCTGTCGGCACGCCGCACTCGAACACATAGGCGATGTCGAGCTTCTTCTCGGTCGCGCGTGTGCTGATCAGGTCGAGCGCCGACTCCACGCAGTCGCGCAGGTCGAACGGATGCGACTCGATGTCCATGCGCCCGGCCTCGATCTTCGAGTAGTC
>NZ_JBFUCI010000228.1:0-10093 GCF_056405335.1 Variovorax sp. P1_H12_2 | reverse complement strand
CGTGGAGCCCGTGCCCAGATTGATGGTTTCACCTTCGATCCCCGGCGTCACCGCGGCAGCAACAAAGCCAGCGACAGTGTCGGTGACGAATGTCATGTCGCGCTCCGGAGTCAGAGATCCAAGCTTGATCTCGTCCTGCGTCAGCGCCTGCGAAATGATGGTAGGAATGAAGGCTCTGGCTGATTGCCTCGGCCCGAACGTGTTGAAGGGCCGCAGCGTTACGACCCCGGTATCGAAAGACCGGTAGTAGCTTTCTGCCATCTTGTCGGCGCCGATCTTCGAAGCCGAATAGGGGGACTGGCCCTGCAGCGGGTGCGATTCGTCGATCGGAACACGCATCGCTGTTCCATAGACCTCCGACGTACTAGTGTGCACGACGCGGCGCACCGACAGCCGGCGTGCCGCCTCCAGAACATTCAGCGTTCCTTCGACATTCGTGCGGACATAGCTTCGCGGCGCCACGTACGAGTATGGAATTGCGATCAACGCGGCAAGATGGCAAACGGTGTCGATGCCTTGCATCGCATGAAAGACGAAATCTCCGTCGTCGATGTTCCCAGCCACGACGCGGAAGTTTCCCTTTATGTCGTCGGCAACGAATTCCAGATTTCCCCAACTGGAGGCAGAACCATAGCGAACCATCGCCGTAACGTCCGCGCCAGCGCGAACCAGCGCCTCAACGAGGTGACTGCCAATGAATCCGCCTGCGCCCGTAACCAGATACTTTTGGCCGGGGATGACACTATTTGAAGATGACTGCATAGCTTGTACTTGAGGTAAGAAAATCGTGGTGGCAGAAGTGTTCAGGAGCGGATCTTGTCGCTCAACAGGCGGTTGAGGTATTTCCCGTACCCATTCTTCTGAAGCGGCAGAGCCAGACTCGCCAACTGCTGGTCATCGATGAAGCCGTGCCGCCATGCAATCTCTTCGGGACAAGCAATCTTCAGACCTTGCCGATGCTCCAGCGTCGCAATGAACTGACTCGCTTCGAGCAAGCTTTCGTGCGTGCCCGTATCAAGCCATGCATAGCCGCGCTGCATGATCTGGACATTCAGCTTGCCGAGGTCCAGATAGGCTTGATTGACTGCAGTGATCTCCAGTTCACCGCGCGCGCTCGGCTTGACCGCCCGGGCAATGTCGATCACCCGACTGTCGTAAAAATAAAGCCCGGTCACCGCATAACTGCTCTTGGGTTCGACCGGCTTCTCCTCGATGCTGCTCGCCTTTCCATTCGCATCGAAGGCCACCACACCATAGCGTTCGGGATCTTGAACGTGGTACGCAAACACCGTCGCCCCGGTTGCGTTCGAGTCTGCATCGCTCAGCAGATTCTCGAGGTCGTGCCCGTAGAAGATGTTGTCCCCCAGCACCAGCGCACTCGGCGAATTCCCCACGAACTTGTCGCCGATGATGAAGGCCTGTGCCAGCCCGTCCGGACTCGGCTGCACCGCATACTGCAGATTGATGCCCCACTGGCTCCCATCGCCCAGCAACTGCTGGAATCGCGGCGTGTCTTGCGGCGTGCTGATGATCAGGATGTCGCGCATGCCACCCAGCATCAGCGTGCTCAACGGGTAGTAGATCATCGGCTTGTCGTACACCGGCAGGAGCTGCTTGCTCATCGCGAGTGTGGCCGGATGAAGCCGGGTGCCGGAGCCACCGGCCAGGATGATGCCTTTGCGTTGGGTCATTCTTTTGGATCGTGGAATTACAGGGTCTCGGCCAGCATGCGCGCCACGCCGACCTGCCAGTGCGGCAGCTTCAGCCCGAAAGCGGCTTGCAGCTTGTCGGTGTTCAGCCGGGAATTATGTGGGCGTACCGCCGGCGTGGGGAACGCGCTCGTCGGCACCGCCTCGACGGCTGCCGGCGATGCCTTCAGGGCCACGCCTGCCGTTTGCGCCTGTTGCAGGACGAACCGCGCATAGCCATGCCACGTCGTCTCGCCGCCAGCCACCAAGTGATAGAGCCCCGCCTTGGCCGGGTCGCTCAGCGTCGCCCGGATGGCATGGGCCGTGACATCGGCCAGCAACTCGGCGCCGGTCGGCGCGCCGAACTGGTCGTCGATCACGGTGAGCCGGTCTCGTTCCCTGGCCAGGCGCAGCATGGTCTTGGCGAAGTTCCCGCCGCGCGCCGCATAGACCCAGCTGGTGCGAAAGATCAGGTGGCGCGCGCAGTTCTGCGCGACCAGCCGATCGCCTTCGAGCTTGGTGCTGCCGTAAACGCTGAGCGGCCCGGTGGGGTCGTCCTCGCGCCAGGGCCTGCTGCCGCTGCCGTCGAAAACATAGTCGGTCGAGTAGTGCACCATCAGCGCGCCGATCTGCTGCGCCGCCTGCGCCACCACGCCGGGTGACGTCGCGTTCAGCTTGCGCGCGAACTCGGGCTCGCTCTCGGCCTTGTCGACCGCGGTGTGCGCGGCCGAATTCACGATCACGTCGGGCCGCACCTTCAGCACCGTCTCGGCCAATTGCTCCGGGTGGCTGAAATCGGCATGCAGATCGGTGCTGGCGGAGCCCAGCGCCACCAGTTCGCCCAGCGGCGCCAGACTGCGCTGCAGCTCCCAGCCCACCTGCCCGCTCTTGCCGAGCAGCAGGAGCTTCATGCCGCCGCCTTCGCGGGCGCAGCGTCGTACTGCTTCTGCACCCATTCGCGGTAAGCGCCGCTCTGCACGTTGCCCACCCACTCGCCGTTGGCCAGATACCACTCGACCGTCTTGCGGATGCCGGTATCGAAGGTCTCGGCCGGCTTCCAGCCCAGTTCGCGCTCGAGCTTGCGCGCATCGATCGCGTAGCGGCGGTCGTGCCCGGGGCGGTCGGTCACGTAGGTGATCTGCTCGCGGTAGCTCTTGCCGTCGGCGCGCGGACGCAGTTCGTCGAACAGCGCGCAGACCGTGTTGACGATCTCGATGTTGGGTTTCTCGTTCCAGCCGCCGACGTTGTAGGTTTCGCCGAGCCGGCCGGCCTCCAGCACGCGGCGGATCGCGCTGCAATGGTCCTTGACATAGAGCCAGTCGCGCACCTGCATGCCGTCGCCGTACACCGGCAGTGCTTTGCCGGCGAGCGCGTTGACGATCATCAGCGGGATGAGCTTTTCGGGGAAATGGAAGGGCCCGTAGTTGTTCGAGCAGTTGGTCGTGAGAACGGGCAGGCCGTAGGTGTGGTGCCAGGCCCGCACCAGATGGTCGCTGGCCGCCTTGCTGGCCGAGTAGGGGCTGTTGGGCTCGTACTTGTTCTCTTCGGTGAAGGCCGGATCGGTGGCCGAGAGCGACCCGTACACCTCGTCGGTCGAGACGTGAAGGAAGCGGAAAGCCGATTTCTGCTCCGCAGGGAGGGTGCCCCAGTAGCCCCGGACCGACTCGAGCAGCCGGAAGCTGCCGAGCACGTTGGTCTGGACGAAGTCTTCCGGGCCATGGATCGAACGGTCGACATGCGACTCGGCGGCGAAGTTGACGACGGCCCGAGGCTTGTGCTCGGCCAGCAACCGGCCGACCAGGGCGCTGTCGCCGATATCGCCCTGAACGAAGACGTGCCTGGCATTGCCCTTGAGGGACGCCAGCGTCTCGAGGTTGCCGGCGTAGGTCAGCTTGTCCAGATTAACGACGGCCTCGTTGCCTTGCGCAATCCAGTCGAGAACGAAATTGGCACCGATGAAGCCGGCGCCCCCGGTTACCAGGATCATTGAGGGTCCCTCGTTATTAGTCAGATGTACGAATGTCGCCTACCGGCGCGCGAACCGGGGATTATCCCATCTGTGAAAGTTTCCCTTCGAAGCTAGAACTTAGCCTCTACATCCGTCCCGACACCGCGGCTAGAGTCGCAGTGCCACACCAAGGATCACCCATGCCGACCCCAGACGACGAAAAGCCCACCGACCGCATCAAGGACTCCGCCCAGCAGATCTGGCTGGCCGGGCTCGGCGCCTTCGCCAAGATGCAGCAGGAAGGCAGCAAGGCCTTCGAAGCGCTCGTGAAGGACGGCGCGGGCGTGCAGAAGAAGACCCAGCAGGCCGCGGAAGAGACGCTGGCACAGGCCCAGGCGCGGATGGCCGGTTTCGCGAGCGAGTTCGGAACCAAGGCCGCGGGCAGCTGGGGCAAGCTCGAGAACATCTTCGAGGACCGGGTCGCTCGGGCCCTCGAGAAGCTCGGCGTGCCGTCGGCTCAGGAAGTCGAGGCGCTGCGGACCCGGGTGGAGGCGCTCGAGGCGCAGCTGAAACGTCAGGGCGGCGCTGGCGCCACCGCACGCGCAGCCATTCCCCGCAAACCCTCCCAACGACACAAGCCCGGCGACGCCAGCTGACCCCGAGCTGATTCCCTGGAAGGCACCCAGCAGGTGCCGCCCCCCTCCCCGCGCCCCTTGGACTTGCGCTAGAGTGTTCCAACGAGACAAACCGGGGCTACGACATGGCCAAGAAAGCGCCACGCCGAACTGCGCAACGCATCCTCGAAGCCGCACTTGACCTGTTCAACCGGTTCGGGGAACCGAACGTCTCGACCACCCTGGTGGCCGGCGAACTCAACATCAGCCCCGGCAATCTCTATTACCACTATCCCGCCAAGGACGAGCTGATCAACCGGCTCTACGAAGGCTACGAGACCGAGTTGCTGGAACTCCTGCACGCGAGCGAAGGCGTGCACGACGTGGAGGACGCCTGGTTCTTCATGCACAGCCTGTTCGAGCTGATCTGGCGCTACCGTTTCCTCTACCGGGACCTGAACGACCTGCTGAGCAAGAACCGGCATCTCGAAACCCAGTTCCAGCTGGTGCTCAAGCACAAGGTGCGCGCCATTCGCGTCCTGCTCGCCGGCCTGGGCCGCGCCGGGCACCTGGACATCGATGCGCGCGAGGTCGACACGCTGGCGCAGAGCATGGTGGTGGTGCTGACCTACTGGCTCAGCTACGAATACGTTCGCAACCCGCGCGAGGCGCTGGAGCCGGCCCACGCTCAGGGCGCCCTGCTGCGCGGCGCGCATCACACGCTGCATCTGCTGGCGCCCTACCTGGCGACGGAACAACGGCGGCATTTGCTGACGCTCAGCACCGCCTATGCCGGCGAAGATCAACCTGCGACGGCCTGACTTCTCATTTTTTTCGAATGAACCCACCGCACCTCGAACCGCTCTCGCTGCTGTCGCCCGCGGACCCCGACGCGGCCGGACCGTGGGCCTGGACCCGGCTGCCTTACCCCGATGCGCCCCGTTTCAGTGCCGCCGACCTGCACCTGCACTGGCCCCGGCTGCATGCGGGCCAGGGCGTCTCGCCGCCCGAGCAAGGCCCGCTGGCGGACGGCTGGGCGGCCTACCACAGCGGCGAGTTCGAGCGCGCCGCCGCCCTCGGCCTGGCGCACGGCCACGAGGGCCTGGCGCTCGCCAACCAGGCGACGGCCATCTACGCCAACTACCTCGAGCCCCGCGAATCCGTGCGGCTGGCGTTGTTCAAGCAGGTGGCCGAGCGCGCCACCGCGCAAATCGCCGCCGATCCCGACAACTGCCAGGCGCTCTATTGGCAGGCTTATGCGCTGGGACGCTACAGCCAGGGCATCAGCGTCGCACGGGCGCTGGCGCAGGGCCTGGGGACCAAGGTCAAGGGGGCGCTGGAGCACGTGATCGAGTTGCGGCCGCTGCATGCCGACGCCCATGTGGCACTGGCCGCCTTCCATGCCGAGGTGATCGACAAGGTCGGCTCGCTGGTCGGGCGCATGACCTACGGCGTTCGGACCGACACCGCGGTCGCGCTGTTCGAGCGCGGGCTCCAGCTCAACCCACACTCGGCCGGCGCGCTCATGGAATACGCCCGCGGCCTGCTAATGCTGCATGGCGACTCGCGCATGGGCGACGCAACCCGGCTCTACGAGAAGGCGGCCCGACTCGAACCGGCCGACGCACGCGAGAAGCTCGACGTCGAACTGGCGCGCGCGGGGTTGATCGACTGAACCTCTGGGTTTCTAAACGGCACCGTCACTTAAGATCGCGTTTCGTTCCCTTTCCAAGCCCCCGTTTTCATGTCCGACCTGAACACCCTGTTCGAAACCGCCCAAGCCAACTCCAAGCTGCTCGCAGAGCGCCCGGACAATCCCACCCTGCTGAAGATCTACGGCCTGTTCAAGCAGGCCACGGCCGGCGACAACAGCGAGAAAAAGCCCAGTTTCAGCGACATCGTGGCGCGTGCCAAGTGGGATGCCTGGACCGCGCGCAAGGGCCTCAGCCCCGACGAGGCGAAGCAACAGTACATCGACCTGATCGAATCACTGAGATAGGCTCGCCCCCAGGTCGGGCTCACTTCGTGTAGCCCTCCCACCCCCTGCCGGGGGCAACACCAGCGGCCCGGCGAAGCCGGTTCCGCGGTGGCACTGTTGCTCGCCCCCAGGTCGGGCTCACTTCGTGTAGCCCTCCCACCCCCTACCGGGGGCAACACCAGCGGCCCGGCAAAGCCGGTTCCGCGGTGTTTCACCAACGGGCCTGGCTGCGCCGGCCAACGGCGACTTGCGCTCAACGAAGGCTCGCTACGGGTTGCGCGGATGTCGTGAGCGCCTGTCGGCGCTCGGCCTGGGGTAGCTCGGCCAGCCGCCTGGCGGCGGCATAGAAGCGCGGCCAGTCCTCGCCTTCGCGCTCGAACAGCGCCTCGAAACCGGGCACCAGTTCGTCGTAGGCGGCCTGGGCGCCGAAGGTCGCGTTGTTGGCCCGCGCCACCCAGCCGTCGTAGGCGCCCTGGCGCGGACCGCTCCAGCCGGCACGCGACACCGCGTAACGCTGGCGGAAATCCTCCATCACGGACTTCTTCATGGCGTCGACCGCCGGCCAGTCCTGCGCCTTGGCTTCCCGGGAGGCATAGACCTTTTCCAGCGCACGCCGCGTTTCGGCCGTCAGCGCCCGGAACTGCTGGCGCCGGGCGTCGAACTGCGCGTACTCCACCCGCGCGGCTTCGGTGGCCTGGGTCTTGAGCCAGCGCGCGCCGCCGATACGCTCCACTGCGGTGGCGAAGGATTCGTTGAACATGGTGTCGTCGGGCACATACAGCACCTGGTGCGCGAGTTCGTGGAACACCAGGCGCGCCAGTTCGCCTTCCGGATAGCCGATGAAGGTCGACAGGAGCGGGTCGCCGCCGGCCCAGTTCATCCAGCCGAGGGTCGAGTACGCCGGCACCGGGTAGACCGCGGTTTCCAGGCCTCGCGCCTCCTGGGCAGCGGCCTCGCCCTTCGCGGCCGCCTCGTCGTAGTAGCCGCGATAGCCGACGCAGCCGGCGACCGGGAAGCACCAGGTCTTGAGCGTCAGCGAATGCGGCGGCGCGGCCACCACGTTCCAGAGCGCGGCGTTGCGGTGCAGGTCGGCATAGGACTTGTAGCTGGCGTTGTCGGGCAGGCCGAGCTCGGCCACCGCGAACTGGCGGATGCGCTGCGTGAGCGCCAGCTTGGTCTTGAGCGCCTCGGAGGTGGCCGGGTCTTCGAGCCACTGCGGCACCGGACGGGCGGCGCGCATGAGCCCCAGGTGGCCGCTGGCCGATTGCCAGTAGTAGCCGAGGTCGGCACAACCCGCCAGCAGCGCCGCAGCGGCGAGCACCGCCAGCGCCGCCGCGCCGCGCCGGCCGGGCCTCATGGCGTGACCGCTTCGGCGACGGCCTCGACCTCGACCAGGCAGTCGTAGAAGGTGGGCCCGCGCCCGATGTCGGTCAGCCGCTGGCTGGTGAGCTGGTTGACGTTGGTGCCGTCCAGCCCGAGCTTGCGCCACCAGATGCCCAGGCCGTGCACCACGCCCGGACGGGCGCGGCGCGAGACCTCGGCGCGGCAGCGGTGCTCGCCGCGCCGGTTGAAGACGCGCACCGTGGCGCCGTCGGCGATGCCGCGCGCCGCCGCGTCGGCTTCATGGATCTCGAGCAGGGGCTCGCCCTCGATCGCGCGCAGGCTGCGCACGTTGACGAAGCTCGAGTTGAGGAAGTTGCGCGCGGGCGGCGAGATCATCGCGAGCGGGAACGCCTTCGAACTGCCTGCCGGCTCGTAGTTGGGCACATGGTCGGGCAGTCCATCCTGGCCCGTCGCCGCCAGCCGCTCGCTGAAGAATTCGCAGCGCCCCGATGGCGTTGGAAAATTGCCTTCGGCGTAGGGCGCATCGGCCAGCTTGAGGCTCGTGAAGCCCTGCGCCTGCAACTGCCCGAAATCGACCACGTCGGCGGCGAAGGCGCTGCGGCAGATTGCCTCGTCGTCGTCCGAGAAGCAGGGTTCGTCGAAGCCCATGCGGCGGGCCAGCTCGCGGAATACCCAGGTGTTGCTGCGGGCCTGGCCGCGCGGCGCGATCGCCGGCCGGTTCAGCAGCACGTCGGTGTGGCCATAGCTGGTGTGGATGTCCCAGTGCTCGAGCTGCGTGGTGGCCGGCAGCACGTAGTCGGCGTAGTCGGCGGTATCGGTCTGGAACTGCTCCAGCACCACGGTGAAGAGATCCTCGCGGGCAAAGCCCGCCACCACCTTGCCCGAGTCGGGCGCGACCGCGACCGGGTTGCTGTTGTAGACGATCAGGGCCTCGATCGGATTCGCGGTGTCGGCGAGCGCGTCGCCGATCGTGCTCATGTTGATGGTCCGCGGCCGCCGGCCGGCCAGCAGGTCGGGCCGCTGCAGGGCCGCCCGGTTCACCGGGTACAGGCCCGAGCTGCTCAGCAGCAGGCCGCCGGCCCGATGGCGCCAGGCACCGACCAGTGCCGGCAGGCAGGCCACGGCGCGTGCCGCGTTGCCGCCGCCGCGCACGCGCTGCATGCCGTAGTTGAGGCGGATGGCGGCCGGTTGGGTGGTGCCGTAGGCGCGCGCCAGCGCCACGATTTGCGCCTCGGGCACCCCGCAGACCGCGGCAGCCCGGGCCGGTGGCCATTGCAGCGCGCGCTCGCGCAGCCGGTCCCAGCCCACGGTGTGGCGCTCGATGTAGTCGGGGTCGAGCCAGTCGTTCACGATCAGCTCGTGCATCAGGGCCAGCGCCAGCGCCGCGTCGGTGCCGGGCAGCAGCGCCACGTGCTCGTCGCACTTGTCGGCGGTCTCGGTCTTGCGCGGGTCGATGCACACCAGCCGCGCGCCGGCGCGCCTGGCGGCCTGGGCGTGGCGCCAGAAGTGCAGGTTGCTCGCGATCGAGTTGCTGCCCCAGATCAGGATCAGCTTCGCTTCCGCGAAGAACTCGACCCGCATGCCCACCTTTCCGCCCAACGTAAAGCTTAAGGCTTCACCCCCGGCGGTCGAGCAGATCGTGCGGTCCAGCAGGGACGCGCCGAGCTTGTGGAAAAAACGACGGTCCATCGATTCGCCCTGCACCAGACCCATGGTTCCGGCATAGCTGTAGGGCACAATCGTTTCGGGATTGTTACTTTTGAGCACCTGGAGACGGGCGGCGATGTCGTCGAGCGCCGCGTCCCAGCTCACCGGCTCGAAGCGGCCGCTGCCCTTCGGGCCCGAGCGCTTCAGAGGTTGCACGAGGCGCTCGGCATGGTCGTTGCGTTCGATGTAGCGCGAGACCTTGGTGCAGAGCACGCCCGCGGTGTGTCGATGCTCGGGATTGCCTTGCAGCTTGATGGCCACGCCGTCCTGCACGGTGGTGACGAGGGCGCAGGTGTCGGGGCAGTCGTGCGGGCAGGCGCCGAGCACCTGGGTCACGGGATTTGCAGGAGTGTGGAAAGTCATGATTCGACCGGGGCGAGGACCAACGGGCGAGTCTAGTTTGTACGCCGCGAACGCGGGCGAAGGGGTTTTCAGGATGATCCATCGCAGGCACTTTTCGATCGCCACCGGTGCCGCGGCGCTCGGCGGCTTCCGCTTCGCGCGGGCGCAGAGCGACAGCCCGATCGTGCTGGGCCAGTCGGCGCCCTTCAGCGGACCGGCGGCGCAGCTCGGCATCCAGTTCTACGAGGGCGCCAAGCTCTTCCTCGACCAGTACAACGCGCAGCCGGGCCACCGCGAGGTGCAGATCAGGTTCCTGGACGACGGCTACGAGCCCGATCGCTGCGCCGCCAACACGAAGAAGCTGATCGATGACGAGGCCTTCGCGCTGTTCGGCTACATCGGCACGCCGACCAGCCTGGCGGCGCTGCCGCTGGCGGTGAACGCGAAGATCCCGTTCGTTGCGCCCTTCACC
>NZ_JBFUCI010000227.1:0-10110 GCF_056405335.1 Variovorax sp. P1_H12_2 | reverse complement strand
ACCCTGCTGGGGGCCGTGCTGGCAGGCCTGCCGAAGGAGGGCCCGGACAGCCCCGGCACCTACAACCCGGGACTGGGCATTCCCTACGACCTGCCCGGTAGCAAGCTGACGGCGCACTGGTTGCACGACACGCCGCTGCCGGCCGCCTGGATCCGCGCCCCTGGGCGCATGCAGAATACCTTCGGCAACGAGAGCTTCATTGACGAGATCGCGGCCGCGACCGGAGTCGATCCGCTCGAATTCCGAGTTCGCCGCCTGAGCGACAAGCGCGGCCTGGAACTGCTCGAGCGCCTTCGCCAGTTCGCGAAATGGCAGCCCCGCGGCACCCGCGTGCGCGACACGGGCCCACTGGCCCGAGGCCGCGGGGTCAGCTACGCGAAGTACGAACTGGTTCGCACCTACGTGGGCCTGGTCGCGGACGTGGCCGTCGACCGGCGCAGCGGGCAGATCCACGTCGAGCGCGTTTTTGTTGTCCACGACTGCGGCCAGATCATCAATCCGGACGGGCTGCGCAACCAGATCGAAGGCAACGTCGTTCAGACCGTGAGTCGCACGCTGGTGGAACAACTCGCGTTCAACCGCGACGCGGTCACGAGCCTCGATTGGGCCAGCTATCCGATCCTGACCTTTCCGGATGTCCCGGAGGTCGCCATCGACCTGATCGATCGGCCCGGCGAAGTGCCATGGGGTGCAGGCGAGCCCACCACGTCGGCCGTGCCCTCCGCGATCGCCAATGCCGTGCTGGACGCCACGGGAGCGCGCCTGCGCTCGGTGCCGTTCAGGCCGGCTGCGGTGCTGGCCGCGCTCGCTGGCGCCACACCGAAGTAGAAGGCATGGACACCTCGTCGAATCGCCACCCGCAGGACCACGTCTCGGCCGCCGTGCAGGCGGAGAACGTCGCCTTCCACGGCAGTCCGGAGGAGCTCCTGGCGATCGCTGCCGCGGGACCGCGCGGTGCACTGGCCGTGGCCGGCCTGGCCGTGTTCATCCTGCTCGCGCTCTGGATCGCGTTCTTCTTCTTCGTCTTTGCGCCGCGAGGCTCCATTGGCTGAGTCTGTCGAACTGGCGGCCGCGCGGGTCATCGACCGGTCCGAGCGTCGATGGTCCTGGGGGGTGGCGGGCGTGATCGCCGTGGTGTTCGCGGTGATGGTCTATTCCGGCCTGCAATGGACCGCGATGTCGCCGTCCAGCGTCGAGACGATCGATGCAAGTCGGCTGCACCTGTCGGGCGAGTTCATGGAAAGCAATCTCGGCACAGCCATACAACCCGACCGAACGGCGGTGGTACGGCTGATCGCGCAGCAGTATTCGTTCGTCCCTTCGTGCATCGTGGTGCCTGCCGGGACGCTGGTCAGATTCCGTGTCACGAGCCCAGACGTGGTCCACGGCTTCCTCGTCACGGGGACCAACGTAAACACCATGGTCATACCCGGCTATGTCGCCGAGGTCCGCACGCGCTTCGACGCGCCGGGCGATCACCTGATGCCCTGCCATGAGTATTGCAGCGTGGGCCACGAAGGGATGTGGGCCCGCGTTAAGGTGTTGGAGCGGACCGAGTTCGAACGCCTCCATGGCCATCAGCCGAGGGCATCCTGTGCAGGGCAGTAGTCGACTCGTGCTGGCCCACTTCTGGGCGGCGTTCTCGGCACTCGCTGTCGCCGTCCTGCTAGGCGCGTGGCAGATGTGGGTGCGCAGCCCGTTGCACCGCTGGGTCGACCCGGAGCGCTACTACGTGGCGGTCACCGCCCACGGCACTACGCTGGCCTATGTATTCCCGACCCTGATCGTGATGGGCTTTGGCTATGCGGTCTGCGCGGTCTCACTGGGCCGGCCGATGCACGGTATGCGGCTCGCCTGGACCTCCCTGGCCATGGTGTGCGCGGGCGCCCTGATCGCGCTGGCCACGGTCGCCGCGGGCAAGGYGACGGTGCTCTACACCTTCTATCCGCCGCTGCTCGGAAGCCCCTGGTACTACGGCGGCATCCTGTTGGCGGTCGCGGGTTCGTGGATCTGGGTCGGTCTCATGGTGTGGCACTTCAGGCGCTGGAAGCGCGACCATCCGGGGCAACCGGTTCCGCTCGCGATGTTCGCCACCACGGCGGGCGCGTTGCTGTGGTCCTGGACTTCGCTGGGGGTGGGCTCGGAGATCGCCTTCCTGATCCTGCCCAACGCATTCGGGTGGACGGATACGCTCGACGCGGGGCTTGCGAGGATGCTCTTCTCCTGGACCCTGCATGCCATTGTGTACTTCTGGCTGATGCCCGCCTACATCGCGTTCTACGTGCTGCTGCCGCAGTCTGCGGGGGGGCGGCTGTACAGCGACAAGATGGGCCGCATCGCGTTCCTGCAACTGCTGGTCTTCTCCATGCCGATCGGCATGCACCATCTGTTCGCCGATCCGCAGGTCGGCGCCGGCTTCAAGTTCCTGCACGCCGTCTTCACCGGGATGGTCGCCGTGCCGACCTTGCTGACGATCTTCACCATCTGCGCCTCGCTCGAGATCGCCGGGCGTCTGCGGGGCGGGCGCGGCATCTTCGGCTGGGTCGCAGCGCTGCCGTGGGACCGGCCCGTCGTGCTGGCCTCGGGGCTGTCCCTCGTCATGCTGGGCCTGGGAGGCGCGGGGGGCCTCATCAACATGAGCTATGCGCTCAACGCCACCGTGCACAACACCCAGTTCGTGACGGCGCATTTCCACCTGATCTACGGCGGCTCGGTCGTGATGATGTACTTCGCGATCGCCTATGAGCTGTGGCCGCGGATGACGGGCCGGGCGATTGCGCCGAAGCTCATGCAGTGGCAGCTGTGGAGCTGGTTCATCGGCATGCTGGTGGTGACGCTGCCCTGGCACGTGGTCGGCATGATGGGCCAGCCCCGCCGCATGGCCTACTACGACTTCTCCGATCCGGCGCTGGCGCCGCAAGCCATCTGGGTGAGCATTTCGGCCGTTGGCGGGGCGATCCTGGTGGTCTCGACGCTGCTGCTGGTGATCGGTTTGCTGGCATCGCATCGCGGCGCGGCCAGCCCGCAGGCCCCGCTGCGGTTCTCGCTGGCGCTGCGTCCGCCTTCGCGATTGCCGGCATCGCTGAACGGCTTCGGCGTCTGGATCCTGCTCGTGGCGGCGTTGACCGTGGTGAACTATGGCTACCCGATCGCGCAGGTCCTGCTCCTTCAGCGCAGCGGCGTGGCGACCTATCCGGTCGGGGCGCGATGACCGCTTCCCGCACTCCCCCGACTCGCGACGCCCGCTTTGCGGTGTGGATCGGGACCACTGCGGCGCTGCTCGTCGCCGCGGTCGCCGTGGGGTTCGTCTGGCTGCCTGCGAGCCAGGCGGCGGGGTCGGGGCCGGGCGAGCCGGGACTGTGGGATGTCATCTGCAGCGCCATCGGTCTTCCGGTTCGCAACCCACAGGCGCCCGTGCAAGCCGGACCGCCGGCTTCGAACGTCGCATGGACCGCGACGACGCGGCAGTTCCTGTCCGCAGGCGATGCGGCCCGGGGCGCTTCGCTCGCGGCCACCACCTGCAATAACTGCCACGGCGCCACTGGGGTAGGCACGGACGCCATTTTCCCCAATCTTGCCGGACAGAGCCAAGCCGCCATCTACAAGCAGCTCGAGGATTTCCGCAGCGGCAGGCGCGATGCCGCCGTGATGGGTGCGTACGTTTCGGCGCTGTCGCCCCAGGACGTGCGCGATCTCGCGGCGCACTATGCCGCGCTGCCTGATCCCTTTGCGGGTGCCGAAGCGGCGGGCGCGTCGGCCGATGCAATGGCGCGCCGGCTGGTCGAGGTCGGCGATCCGCTGCGCGGCATCGCGGCCTGTGCGGCCTGCCACGGTCCGATGGGGCTCACGCCGGGCGCGCCGGGCCTGCAAGGCCAGCAGCGCGCCTACCTGGAAGTGCAGCTGCTGGCACTTGCCTCGGGCCGTCGGCACAACGACATCAGCGCCCAGATGCGCAGCGTCGCGCGCCAGTTGACCGCGCAGGAGATCAGTGCCCTCGCGGCCTACTATTCGGGCCTGGGCGGCACGCCCGATCGATAGGTGGACGGGCAGGAGCAGCCCGCATGACGGGCGCGAACCCCTGCACCAGCAGCTGGCGTTCACGCTGGAATATGCCGCCCGCCTCGCCTGCGTCCAGCGGCCGCTGCGGTACGCGCGAAGCGTGTTCGGCATCATCGACCTGCTGGCCGTGCTGCCGACCTACCTCGCCGTCTTCGTGCCGGGCCTGCATGCGCTGATCGACGTGCGCGTGCTGCGATTGCTGCGCCTGTTCCGGATCCTGAAGCTCACCGAGTACGTTTATGAGTTCGGCGTGCTGGGCCGCGCGCTGGCCGCGTCCCGACGCAAGATCCTCGTTTTCATGGCCTTCGTGATGCTGGTTGTCCTGATCATGGGCACGCTGATGTACGTGGTCGAAGGGCCCGTCCACGGGTACACGAGCATCCCGGTCGGCGTGTACTGGGCGATCACGACCATGACGACGGTCGGCTTCGGCGACATCACGCCGCACACCGACCTCGGCCGCATGATTACCTCGCTCATGATGCTGCTCGGCTGGAGCACGCTGGCGGTGCCCACCGGCATCGTGAGCGCCGAGTTCACGGCCCTGCGCACGACGCACGAACCCACGACCCGGACCTGCCACGAATGCCTGAGCGAGGGGCACTCGCCGGCCGCGCAGTACTGCAGCGACTGCGGGGAGCGGCTGCCGCCCTGGCAGAACGAGTACGGCCCATGACGCTCGCCGGCGCTGGGCCGTGGGCTCGCGGCGCGTACACGTACGTGGATTGAGTGGCCGCCGGGATTGCCCCCTCGGGAGGATGGACCGACGATCGCAAGAGAAGGGCCTTCGGGCCTTCACCATCGTTCCGGTCGGCCGATACGTCGCCCGTTTTCCTCGACTTCGTGTTTCGGCAGGAGACATTCATGCAAGCGGTTTGGACGGTACGGGTTGCGGCGACAGTCCTGTGGGCCGCGCTTGCCGGCTGCGCGGCCGACCCCGCGCGCCTGCCGATAGGCTCGACACGCACCCAGGCGCTGCAGCAGCTGGGCAAGCCGAGCGCCACCTACCTGCTGTCGGATGGCGGCGAACGGCTGCAGTACTCGCGCGAGCCCGCGGGCTACCAGGTCGACAACGTCGACCTTGATGCGGCCGGCCGGGTCGTCGCGGTGCGCTCGATGCTGACCAATCCGCTCAACAACAACCCGATCCAGATCGGCAAATGGACCGAGTCCGATGTGCTGCGTGCCTATGGCAAGCCGTATCAGGTCACGCGGGTGTCCTCGTTCGATGGCGTCGTCTGGAGCTGGCAGTACATGGACAACTACATGCCGCGTCTTTTCTATGTCTATTTCAATCCCGCCGGCGTGGTGGCGCGCTACGACACCGGCGAGAACCCCGAGATCGAGCTGGGTGGAAAGTAGGCGAGCCACGTGCATCTCGTACGTAGTGTCGGTGACCGCCCGGATACACCTGCGGCGTGCTCGGAGTCCATCATCGCTTCCCGCCAATAAATCCTCATTGGATGAACAACCATGAACCAACGATTCGCTGCATTGAAATACCTGGCCGCTGCGACCTCCTTCGCACTGGTCATTGGCTGCGCCACCAACGGTGCGCTCGGCAATGACAATCTGGCCATCGCCGCCGGCTTCAAGGTCATCACACCCACGAAGCCGGACCAGCAGGCCACGCTCGCGAAGCTCCCGAAGGACAAGGTGTCGCCCGTCAACTACCAGGGAACGACCTACTACGTCCTGCCGGATTCGATGAACAACGTCGCCTACGTCGGCAGACTGCCTCAGTACCAGGACTACCAACGGCTGCGCGTGGCCAAGCAACTAAGCAACAACAATCTCGAGGCCGCCCAGGTGAACGAGATGGATGCCATGGGCTGGGGTGGCTGGGGTGGCTGGGGCGGTCCCGCCTTCGTCGGCTTCGGTCGCTAGCAATGGTTGATGGCGCATGAAGGCTGCCAGGGTTTTCGCGCGTCTACGTACGTGATGGCCCGTGATCGCCGGGATGGTCGCATCGCCCTGATGGCCTCACCATTGGTTTCCGGTTCGGTCCAGGCGAACGGAAGCGGACTCGAAGTGCGCTGCGCTTGGCGATGTGCTTCGGCCGCGGGCGATCGCCACGGAAGCTGGTCATCGCTGGGATCCAGCACCACCTTTACTGCCTCGGGAGACGCCGAATTCATGTCCACCACCGTCTACGTCGTCGGATTCAAGGCGGATGAGCGCGCCTGGATCGAATCGGCGCTCCGACGGATCACCGACGTGGTCTTGTTTGTGGACGACGGCGAAGACTTTCTTGCCCGACCGCCCTGTGGTTCGGGTCATTGCCTGATTGCGTCGGCCGATGTGGACGAGGCAGCGACGCTCAGACTGGCGCGCGAGTTGAGGCGCCGAGGCGTACCTCTGCCCGTGATCGTCCTGGGTCCGCACACCGCTTTTCGCACGGCCGTGGATATCGCGCGCCTGGAGGCGACGGATTTCCTCGAGCGGCCGGTCAGCGTGCGCGAGCTGCGCGCCGCGGTGCGTCGCGTGCGCTCGGATCCGAGATGAGCCCGAAGGTGCTGCAAGCACATTGCCACGTAGCTGGTGAGGCTTGCCAATTGCCAGAAGAAGCCAGAAGAACGTCAGATGCAAGCTCGCCGGATAAACAGGATCGCGATTCCCGCGCTGACAGAAAGGGAGCAGAGGCCGCCTCCCGGTCGAAGCCCGAGGTTCGTTTCAGCCTCGCTGGGCGTGGCTGGATGGGTCGTTCCTTTCGGCGCCCACGCATCCTTTCTCCCGCCCGAGATGATGGCCTCGGCGGCAACGGGGCTGGCGTGGTTCATCATCTTCGCGGTGCCCGTCGCGGCGATTGTGCTGTTCTGGATGTTGCATGTCCTGCCGGAAAAGATCGCGCACAAGCGGCATCACCCCCAACGGGACGCCATCAAGATGCTGTGCCTGCTGTCGCTGTTCTTCGGCGGTCTGCTGTGGCCGATCGCCTGGCTGTGGGCCTATGTGAAGCCGGTGGGCTACCAGCTGGCGTACGGAACCGAGAAGCACGAGGACTACTTCCACGAGCAGGGCGACAAGGCGCGGGCGGGCGAATTGTTGGCGCATGAGGTCGCCCACCTGCGCGAGGAACTCGACGTGATGGCTGCCAAGGGCACGCTGACCGCCGACCTCAAGGTGTTGCGCAGGGACCTGACCGTGGCGATGCCGGCAGCCGAGGCAGCAGAAGTCGATGCCGCCATGGCCAAGGAGGCGAACACCTGATGGAAGCACTGCTCCTTGCCATCTACGCCTTCTTCGTCTGGCTCTTCTTCATCAAGCTGAAGTGGCTGCCGTGGAACACCGGGACGCAAGTCACGGTCGTGATCATTCCGATCGTCGCGCTGAGCGCGATGATCTTCACGCTCAACGTCGTGGCGCCCTCGTCGGCCGATGTCCGGGTCATCAAGTACGTGGTGCAGATCGTGCCGCAGGTGCGCGGCCGGGTTCTGGAGGTGCCGGTCGAACCCAACAGGCTCGTGAAGAAAGGCGAGCTGCTGTTCCGCATCGACCCGACCCAATACGAGAACGAACTCAGCGCCGCCAAGGCCAGGCTTGCCGCCGACGAGGCGAAGTTCGCGCAGGCCGGTGCCGCACTGGTCGATGCCTCGGCCGGCGCACGGCAATTGCAGGAGCAGCTCAAGGCGGCCACAGGACAGGTCAGGTCGCTGCAGCCCAGGTTGGAGCTGGCACGACTGCGGGTGCGGCAGAACAAGGAACTGGTGGCCACCGGTGCAGGTGACAAGTTCGCGCTGGAACAGGCCGAGTCCAACCTGATCGAACTGCAAGGCCAGCTCGCGACCGCGACGGCGAACGAGGCTCAGGTCTCGCAGAAGCTGTCGGGGCGGGTCAATGGCGAACAGGCGTCGGTCGCGTCGGCCCGGGCCCAGCTCGCGACCGCCAAGGCGCAGGTCGACATCAGCCGCGCGGAGCTCGGCAATGCGCAGTGGAACCTCGACCAGACCGCCGTGTTCGCGCCGGCCAACGGCTACGCGATCAATGTGCAGTTGCGGCCGGGCTCCTTCGTGGTTTCGGTGCCCCTGGCGCCCGCGATGACCTTCGTCGAGGAAACCTACCAGGTGATTGCGCTCTTCGATCAGAACGAGCTGCGCCTTGTCGAACCGGGCAACCGGGCAGAATTCACGCTCAAGACGTACGCGGGCCGCATCATCCCCGCAACAGTCGACTCCATCGTCTGGGCGCAGGGCCAGGGTCAAGTGCCGCCGTCGGGCACGCTGCCGCAGACGGGCGCCTTCCCGCAGGTGCCGGGCCGCTTCCCCGTCAAGCTCATCGTCGATCAGCAGGACGCCGGGCTGTTCCTCGCCGCCGGCGCGGATGGCCAGGGCGCGGTCTACACGGATCACTTTGCGGCGATCCACATCGTGCGCATGGTGATCCTTCGCGTCGGCGCCATCACCAACTACCTCGTGTTGAAGCTGCACTGATGCACACACCTCTGTTTCACCGACGCATTCTCGCGATGGCGCTGGTGGCGGCGCTGTCGGGCTGTGCGCTCAAGTCGCCGCCGACGGCCGCCGACCTGCAGAAGGAGGTGCTGCCGCAGGCGCCCCTGCCGGCGTCGTTCCGGGCGGGCGGCGGCGCAGCGGCGCCGGTGGCTGACCGCTGGCTAGCGACCTTCGAGGAGCCCGCGTTGACCGCCCTCGTCAAAGAGGCCCTGATTTACAACGCCGACCTGAGGGTGGCCGCGGCGCGGGTCGAACAGGCTGCGGGCTACGTGAAGGTGGCATCCGCCACCTTGTTGCCCTCGGCGGGTGTGATCGGGCTGGGCGGCGGCAAGTCGGGTGGTGGTGGCGGTCTGGACGGAGTCTTCCTCAATGCATCGCTGGAACTCGACGTCTGGGGCCGCCTGCGCTACGGCAAGGCGGCAGCCAATGAAATGTCCGCTGCCGCCGAGGCCGACTACGCCTATGCGCGCCAATCGCTGGCGGCCACGGTGGCCAAGGCGTGGTTCCTGGCCGTCGAGGCCGGCTTGCAGCGCGCGATCGCGCAGGATGCGCTGACCTCCTCCGAAGCCCTGCTGCGGATGGCGGACGACCGCCTTCGCATCGGCAACGGCAACGCTGCGGCGGTGGCGCAGGCACGCGCGAGCGCGGGCACATACCGCGACACGCTGAAGCAGGTCGAACTCGCACGTGAGCAGGCCCGGCGTTCTCTCGAGCTGCTCGTCGGCCGCTATCCCACGGCGGAGATCGCCGTGGCGGACCGGCTTTCGCCGATGCCACCACCGTTGCCCGTGGGCGTGCCCTCGGAGTTGTTGGAGCGCCGCCCCGACCTGGTGGCCGCCGAGCGGCGTGTCGCCGCCGCGTTCGATCGCGTGGGCGAAGCCAAGGCCGCGCAGCTCCCGCGGATCAGCCTGACGGCGGGCGGCAGCAATGTGTCGAGCGAACTGATCGTGCTGAAGGACGTCAGCAGTCCGGTCTGGAGTCTGGGAGCTAACCTGATCGCGCCGATTTACCAGGGAGGTGCGCTTCGCGCGCAGGCCGAGATACGGACGGCCGAGCAGAAGCAGGCGGTGGCCGAGTACGCGCGCGCAGGCCAGCGGGCATTCGGCGAGGTCGAAGGCGCGCTGGGTACCGAGTCGGTCCTTCGCGAACGCGAGGTCATTCTCACGGCGACGATCCGCGACAGTTCGGATGCGCTGGAGCTCGCGCGCACCCAGTACCGCATCGGCAGCGTCGACCTGCGCACGGTCGAGCAAAGCCAGCTGACGCTCTATGCCGCGCGCACTTCCCGGCTGCGCGTGCAGTCCGAACGGTTGGCTCAGCGCACCAATTTGTATTTGGCGCTGGGCGGGGGATTCGATTTGCCACCCATGGAAGTCGCATCTTCACCATCTGCCAACTGAAGGGGGTAAAGCGACAGGTAAATCCCAGCCCTGATGAAACGATCGGATGTCCAGGTCAAACCACACCTTATCTTTGAGTCTTGCGCTCGAGCTCTTGAAACTTCGCGTCTTCTTCTCTATTTCTCGACATGTCACGATCAACGCCCACAGATCCAACAAGCGCGACGCCAGCCCAAGTTGACACTGAACGCCCGCAGGCC
>NZ_JBFUCI010000226.1:0-10181 GCF_056405335.1 Variovorax sp. P1_H12_2 | reverse complement strand
GATCAAGACGGTGAACGCGCTCGAGCCCTTCCAGAAGGGCGAGATCACGGTCAACGGCATTGCGCTGCACGACCCCAAGACCAACCTGCCGAAGCTGCGCTCGAAGGTCGGCATGGTGTTCCAGCACTTCGAGCTGTTCCCGCACCTGTCGGTGACCGAGAACCTGACGATCGCGCAGATCAAGGTGCTCGGGCGCAGTGCCGACGAAGCCAAGACGCGGGGCTTGAAGATGCTCGACCGCGTGGGCCTGATGGCGCACAAGGACAAGTTCCCAGGCCAGCTGTCCGGCGGCCAGCAGCAGCGGGTGGCGATCGCGCGCGCGCTGAGCATGGACCCGATCGTGATGCTGTTCGACGAGCCCACCTCGGCGCTGGACCCCGAGATGGTCGGCGAGGTGCTCGACGTGATGGTGCTGCTGGCCAAGGAAGGCATGACCATGATGGTGGTCACGCACGAGATGGGCTTCGCGCGCAAGGTGGCGAGCCGCGTGATCTTCATCGACGTCGGCGGCCGCATCCTCGAGGACTGCTCCAAGGATGAGTTCTTCAACCACCCGGAGAACCGGCAGCCGCGCACGAAGGACTTCCTGAACAAGATCCTGGCGCACTGAGCTCGCCCCCAGGTTGCCCGCACTTCGTGTCGGGCGCCCACCCCCTACCGGGGGCGCAGTCAGCGGCCCGGCAAAGCCGGTTCCGCGACTGCCCGCGAAYGGGCGCGCTGCGCGCAGCCGAAAACAAACACAGCGCCAGTATTCACCGGCCGGCGCAGCCAGGCCCGTTGGTGAAACACCGCGGAACCGGCTTTGCCGGGCCRCTGGTGTTGCCCCCGGTAGGGGGTGGGCGGGCTACACGAAGTGAGCCCAACCTGGGGGCGAGCTACTTCTTGCGTGCCGCGATTGCCTGCTCGGCCTGCGTCACCAGGTCCTTGCCGATGGTCGGCGTCCACTTGGCGTAGACCGGGCGGGTGGCCTTGACGAAGGCTTCGCGCTCGGCCGGGGTCAGTTGGGTGACGGTCACGCCCATCGCTGCGATGTCCTTGAGCACCGGCTTGTCGGCCTCGACCAGGCCCTTGCGGGCCAGCGCGATGTTCTGCTTGCCGGCGTCGACCGCGGCCTGGCGCACGATCGCCTGGTCGGCCGGGGTCCACGAGCCCCAGACCTCCTTGTTGACCACGAACACCAGCGGGTCGGCCATGTAGCCCCAGGTGGTCACGAACTTCTGGCCCACGGTGTGCATCTTGAGCACGGTGAAGAGGAACAGCGGATTCTCCTGGCCGTCGACCGCGCCGCTGGCGAGCGCGGGCTGCGCATCGGCCCAACTCATCTGGGTCGGGTTGGCGCCCAGCGTGCTGAACATGTCGGAGAAGATCGGCGAACCGACGACACGGATCTTCATGCCCTTCAAGTCCTCGGGCGACTTGATCGCGCGCTTGGAGTTGGTGATCTCGCGGTAGCCGTTCTCGCCCCAGGCGAGCGGCACCACGCCGGCCTTGTCCAAGGTCTGGAAGATCTCCTTGCCGACCGTGCCCTGCGTCAGTGCGTCGATCGCCGCATAGTCGGGCATCAGGAAGGGCAGCGAGAACAGGTTCAGCTGCTTCACCTGCGGCGACCAGTTGATGGTCGAGCCGACCGCCATGTCGATCACGCCCTGGCGCAGTGCGCTGAACTCGCGCGTCTGGTCGCCCTGGATCAGCGACACGCCCGGGTACAGCTTGATGTTGATGCGGCCCTGGGTGCGCTCCTTCACCAGGTCGGCCCAGATCCGGCCGGCCTCGCCCCATGGCGTGGGCGGGCCCAGCACCAGCGACATCTTGTATTCGGCCTTGTAGCTCTGCGCTTGCGCGGCCACCGAGAAGCCGCCCAATGCGGCGGCGACGGCCAGGAGGCCGAGCAGGGAACGACGGAATTTCATGGATCAGTCTCCTTGGGAATAAATCGAAGAATCAGTAGCCCAGCTTGCGCGGAAGCCATAGCGCGAGCTCGGGCCAGGCGATCACCGCCACCATCACGAGGAACATCGCGAACAGCATCCAGCCGACCCAGCGCACGGTCTCTTCCATGCGCACGTTGGCGATGCGGCACGACACCATCAGGTTGACAGCCAGCGGCGGCGTGAACTGGCCGAGCGCGACCTTGAGCGTGAGAATGACGCCGAACCAGACCGGGTCCCACTTGTAGTGCTGCACGATCGGCCACAAGAGCGGCACGAAGATCAGGAAGATCGAGACGCCGTCGAGGAACATGCCGACCGTGATCAAGAGCAGGATCAGCAGCGAGAGGACGCCGTATTCGCCCAGGCCCGAATTGACGATCGCGCGCGTGACCGGATCGATCACGCCGAGCGTCGAGAGCGAATAGGCGAAGATGCCCGCCAGCGACACCACCAGCAGGATCACGGCCGAGAGTTCGCCCGATTCGCGCAGGATCACGAACAGGTCGCGGACCTTGATCGTGCGGTGGATCGCCATGCCGACGAAGAGGCCGTAGAACACCGCCACCACCGCCGCCTCGGTCGGCGTGAACAGGCCGGCGCGCATGCCGCCGAGGATCAGTACCGGCGCCGCCAGGCCCCAGATCGCATCGCGAAAGCTCTTCCAGAAGGCCGGGCGCGGCAGGCTGGATTCGAGCGCGCCCATCTTGTTCTTGCGCGCCAGCCACACGGCCGGGACGATCAGCGCCACCCCGGCCAGGATGCCCGGGATCATGCCGGCGGCGAACAGCGCCGGCACCGAGGCGCCCGGCACCAGCACCGAGTAGACGATGAAGGCGACCGAAGGCGGGATCAGGATGTCGGTGGCCGCCGCCGCGCCGACCACGCTGGCCGAGTAGGCGGCCGGGTAGCCCGCGCGCGACATCGCGGTGATCATCACCGCGCCCACGGCGGCGGCGTTGGCCGGGCCCGAGCCCGAGATGCCGCCCAGGAACATCGCCACCACGATCGCCACCAGCGGCAGCATGCCGGGGCCGCGGCCGACGATCGCGATGGCGAAGTTGACCAGCCTGAGCGCCACGCCCGAGCGGTCGAAGATCGAGCCGACCAGCACGAACATCGGGATCGCCAGCAGCGGGTACTTGCCGAGGCCGGCATAGAAGTTCTGCGGCACGGCCAGCAGGCCGAACCACTGTGCGTCGCTGTTGGCGAGCGCGATGCAGGCCGCGCCGGCGAGGCCCAGCGCCGCACCGATCGGCACGCCGGCCAGCATCATCGCCACGAAGGCGACGAACAGCAGCGTGGGGATCATTGGTCCGAGCCCCCGTAGCTGGTCTTGCGGCCACGGCGGATGAACAGGCCCAGGGCGCGCAGCGCGATCGCGAAGGAGACGACCGGCAGCCAGATCGAATACCACCATTGCGGCACGCCGATGCCGGGCGAGGTCTCCTCGAAGCGGTAGTCGTCCCAGACCATGCGCACGCTGAGCGCGCCGATCAGCAAGAACAGCAGCCCCACCATGAGCGCGCCGAACTGCGCCAGGCGCTTGCGCCGCGCCATGCTGCCGCTCTCGGCGAAGTATTCGATCCGGATGTGGCGGTCGCGCGCCACCGCGGCGGAGCCCGCCACCAGCGCCAGCAGGATCATGAGGAAGACCGAGAACTCCTCGGTCCATGCGAAGGAGGAGTCGGTGAAATAGCGCACCAGCACGTTGGCGAAGGTGATGCAGGCCAGCAGGCCCATGATGACCACGGTGGCCCAGTCCTCGATCGCGAGCGGGACGCGGGTCGGTTCGTCGGCGGCTTCGATTTCAGGGGGGAGGGGGCTGGCGGCGTCCAGCACGGGGCCGGACTCGGAGGGAGAGGTCATCGGGGGAAGCAGGAGGGTGAGGCCACGTGTCACCGGGCGGACGCCGGGACGCGATCCGTACACCTCGACAGGGAAGCAGCCATGGATCCTAGCGATCCATGACCATATCGCCATCGGGGGTTTCCTTAGCTGCCAGGCACTCGCCCCTGCGCGTGGCCTCAGGCCGGCGCCGGGCCGCCAGCGCGGCGAAGTCCGCGCTTCGCACGGACGGGCGGCCTGCTGCTCCCCCCTCGGGGGGCAGCGACCACACGAAGTGAGGGAGCGTGGGGGCTCAGTCGAAGTAGGCGCGCGAACGGTCCAGGTGTTCGCGGCACTCGCGGACCATGCGGTCGAGCAGGTCGGCGCAGGTCGGCACGTCGTCGATCAGGCCGATGCACTGGCCCGCCGAGACCACCCCGCCGTTGACTTCGCCGGACTCCAGCGCGGCACGCCCGCGCACGCCCGCCACCAGGGGGCGGATGTCCTCGAACTGGCAGCCGCCCGGACGGTTCTCGGTCGCCACCACCTCTTCCGAAATCGCGTTCCTGAACACGCGCGCCGTGTTCTTCATGGTGCGGAACATCAGCTTGGTGTCGCGCTCGGACGCCGCCACCAGCGCCTGCTTGATGTTGTAGTGGATGGGTGCTTCCTGCGTCACGCAGAAGCGCGTGCCCATGTTGACGCCCTCGGCGCCGAGCGCCAGCGCGGCGGCCATGCCGCGCCCGTCGGCGATGCCGCCGGAGGCGATGATCGGAATCTTGAGCGCGCGCGCCGCGATCGGCAGCAGCACCAGCCCCGGCACGTCGTCCTCGCCGGGGTGGCCCGCGCACTCGAAGCCGTCGACCGAGACCGCGTCGACGCCATTGCGCTCCGCCGACAGCGCATGGCGCACGGAGGTGCACTTGTGCACGACCTTCACGCCATGGGCCTTGAACTGATCGATGAAGTCCCGGGGGCTGTTGCCCGCGGTCTCGACGATCTTGACGCCGCTGTCGAGGATCGCCTGCACGTATTCGGCGTAGGGCGGCGGCTTCAACGCGGGCAGGATCGTGAGGTTCACGCCGAAGGGGCGGTCGGTCATGGCGCGCGTGCGCTCGATCTCGCGCCGGAGCGCGTCGGGCGTCTGCTGCGTGAGCGCGGTCAGGATGCCGAGGCCCCCGGCGTTGGAAACCGCCGAGGCCAGTTCCGCCAGGCCCACCCATTGCATGCCGCCCTGGATGATGGGGTAGCGGATGCCGAGCAGTTCGGTGATGCGGGTCTTCATGGTGCTTCCTTCTGCGAGAGCGCCTACAGCGCCTTGACCAGCTCCGGCACGGCCGTGAACAGGTCGGCCACGAGGCCATAGTCGGCCACCGAGAAGATCGGCGCCTCTTCGTCCTTGTTGATCGCCACGATCACCTTGGAGTCCTTCATGCCCGCCAGATGCTGGATSGCSCCCGAGATGCCSSMSGCGATGTASARCTGCGGCGCCACGATCTTGCCGGTCTGGCCGACYTGCCAGTCGTTCGGSGCRTAGCCCGCRTCCACCGCCGCGCGGCTSGCGCCGAGACCGGCGTTGAGCTTGTCGGCCAGMGGCGCCATCACYTCCTGGAACTTCTCGGCGCTGCCCAGCGCTCGGCCGCCCGAGACGATGATCTTGGCCGCCGTCAGTTCGGGGCGCTCGCTCTTGGTGACTTCTCTTCCGACGAAGCTGCTCTTGCCGCTGTCGGCCACGCCGTCCACGGTCTCGACCGCGGCGCTGCCACCGGTGGCCGCTGCGGCATCGAAGCCCGTCGTGCGCACGGTCGCCACCTTGATCGCATCGCTGCTCTGCACGATGGCGATGGCGTTGCCCGCGTAGATCGGRCGCTCGAAGGTGTCGGGGCTGTCGACCTTGGTGATGTCGCTGATCTGCGCGACATCGAGCAAGGCGGCCACGCGCGGCGCGACRTTCTTGCCGTTGGCCGTGGCCGGGAACAGGATGTGGCTGTAGTTCTTYGCGATCGCSAGSACYTGRGCGGCGACGTTCTCCGCCAGGTTCTCGGCCAGCGAGGGGCTGTCGGCGACGATCACCTTGGCCACGCCCGCCACCTGGGCGGCGGCCTTGGCGGCGTCGGCSGCRTTGGCGCCGGCCACCAGCACATGGACATCGCCGCTGGCGCAGGCAAGGCCCGCGGTCACGGTGTTGAGGGTCGCCGGCTTSARGGTGGCGTGGTCGTGTTCKGCAATRACRAGKACGGTCATGATCAGATSACCTTSGCTTCGTTCTTSAGCTTSTCSACSAGRGTSGCCACRTCGGGCACCTTGATGCCGGCACCGCGCTTGGGCGGCTCGCTGACCTTGATCGTCTTCAGGCGCGGCTTGACGTCCACGCCGAGCTCTTCGGGCTTGACCACGTCGAGCTGCTTCTTCTTGGCCTTCATGATGTTGGGCAAGGTGACGTAGCGCGGCTCGTTCAGGCGCAGGTCGGTGGTGATCACCGCGGGCAGCGAGAGGGAGATGGTCTCCAGGCCGCCGTCGACCTCGCGSGTCACGTTGACCTTGTCGCCCGCCACTTCGACCTTSSWSGCGAAGGTGGCYTGCGGMAGGCCGGCCAGCGCCGCCAGCATCTGGCCGGTCTGGTTGGCGTCGTCGTCGATCGCCTGCTTGCCCAGGATGATSAGGCTSGGCTGCTCCTTGTCGACCAGCGCCTTCAGCAGCTTGGCCACSGCCAGCGGCTGCAGTTCCTCGGTGCTCTCCACCAGGATGGCGCGGTC
Organism: Variovorax sp. P1_H12_2; assembly: GCF_056405335.1. Classification (NCBI taxonomy): domain Bacteria; kingdom Pseudomonadati; phylum Pseudomonadota; class Betaproteobacteria; order Burkholderiales; family Comamonadaceae; genus Variovorax; species Variovorax sp. P1_H12_2. Next base: position 3,670 of record NZ_JBFUCI010000226.1, on the reverse strand, counting down.
GGCGCCGATGGCCATCGCGGTGCGCAGGGTCTCCTGGCACTTCGCGTCGCCGCACGAGACCGCGATGATCTCGGTGGCCACGCCCTTTTCCTTCAGGCGCACCGCCTCTTCGACGGCGATCTCGTCGAAGGGGTTCATGCTCATCTTCACGTTGGCAATGTCCACACCGGTGCCRTCGCTCTTCACGCGCACCTTGACGTTGTAGTCGACGACCCGCTTGACGGGGACAAGAATCTTCATTGGTTTGACTCCATTGAATTGCGAAATCGGGGCTTCCAGGCAACCAGCGATTTTAGGCGCCGGCCTCCGCGAGGACTGTTCATTTCGATCAGGGACGCTTCAGGCTCAAAGAAAAAGAACGGTCGTGCTTTTTTATGATTATAGGCGAGCCGCCGCGACCGGAGAAGGGCCGGCCGGAAGCGACTCGACACGCACCACGCGCTGCGGGCTCGGAATGACGATGCCGGCCTCCCGCAGGCCGTCGAGGATCGAAACGTTGATTGCCGAGCGCAGGTTGTCCCTGCCCTTGTCCGGGTCGGAGACCCAGAAGTTGAGCGTGAACTCGAGACCGTCCGGCGCGAAATTGAGCAGGAAGGCGACCGGCGCCGGATCCTTCAGCACGCGCGGCTGCTCGGCCGCCGCACCGCAAAGAATGGCCTGCACCCGCGCCACGTCGCTGTCGTAGCCGACCACGATGGCGGTCGTGATGTTGAACTTGAGATCGGCCAGCGAGAGGTTCTCGACCCGGCTCGTGATCAGCGACTCGTTCGGCACGATCGACTCGCGGCCATTGCCCGCTCTCACCAGCGTGTAGCGGGTCTTGATGTCGGTGATGCGGCCCTCGAAGCCATCGACGCGGACGTTGTCGCCGATGCGGATCGAGCGCTCGAGCAGGATCACGAAGCCGCTCACGTAGTTGGCCGCCAGCTTCTGCAGGCCGAAGCCGAGGCCGACCCCGAGCGCGCCGCCCAGCACCGACAGCGCGGTCAGGTCCACCCCCACCGCCGACAGCGCGAAAAGCAGGCCGATCAGCAGAAGAAAGGCGCGGATCGCGTTCGATGCCACCTTGCGCATCGACAGGTCGGCCACCGCCTCGCGCAGGATTCGTTTCTCGATGGTCTGCGAGACCCACAGGGCGATCACCAGCACCAGGCCGGCAGAAAAGATGCCGTTCAGGATGGTGCGCAGGCTGACGCCCGGGCGGCCGAAGGCCAGGGTGATCTCGTCGAGTTCGGCCAGCACCGGCTGCAGCAGGCCGACGATCCAGAGCACGGCGCCGATCCAGGCCAGCCACGAGATGGTGCGCTCGACCAGCCGTGCCATCGCGGAGGTCGGAAACACGGCGCTCAGCACGCGGGCGAAGAAGCGGATCGCCAGCAGCGACACGAACACCGACACCGCGATGCGCAGCACCAGCACCGGCTGGTAGACCAGGGTGGCGCGCCGCGCCAGGTCGGTGAAGACCAACGCCAGCAGCGGCCACAGCAGGCCGTCGATGGTGCGCTGGCCGAACCAGATCGAATCCTTGGGCTGGTCGCGGCCGAACCAGCGACAGACAGCCCAGGCCAGCAGCACGCAACCGAACAGGATGGCGACCTCGATCCAGACGCTGCGGGCCTCGATCTGCGAAAGCTTCTGGGTGAACTCGGTGAAATTCATCGACGGCCAGGGCCCTTGTCAACAGGCCCTAGAGATCGGCGAGGACGCGCAGATGCTCCTCGACGCTGCGCGCCAGGGCGTCGAGGTTGTAGCCGCCCTCGAGCATCGAGACGATACGGCCCTTCGAATGCCGGCGCGCGACGTCCATCACCCGGCTGGTGATCCAGCCGAAGTCGTGCTCGTTGAGCCTGAGCTGACCCAGGTCGTCGTCGCGGTGGGCGTCGAAACCGGCGCTGACGAAGATCATCTGCGGCTTGAACTCCTCCAGGCGCGGCATCCAGCAGGTCTCGATCAGCTCGCGCACATCCATGCCCTTGGTGTAGGCCGGCACCGGCAGGTTGAGCATGTTCGGCGCCGGGTGCTCGGTGCCGCTGTAGGGGTAGAAGGGATGCTGGAAGATGCCGACCATCAGCACCCGCGGGTCATTGCTCAGGATGTCCTCGGTGCCGTTGCCGTGGTGGACGTCGAAGTCGACCACCGCCACCCGCTCCAGGCCGTGCTCCTCGATCGCGTGGCGCACCGCGATCGCGACGTTGTTGAAGAAGCAGAAGCCCATGGCCTTGTCGCGGCAGGCATGGTGGCCGGGCGGACGCACGGCGCAAAAGGCGTTGTCGATCGCGCCCGCGATCACCGCATCGGTGGCCGCGATGGCGGCGCCGGCCGAGCGCCGGGCCGCCAGCACGGTGAAGCGGGTGAGCGTGGTGTCGGGGTCGATCTGCGCATGGTCCGGCCCGCCGGCCGGGGCGTCCTCGATCAGGCGCTGGCTCAGCGCCTCGAGGTGCTCCATGTGGGCGACGCTGTGCGCGCGCGTGATCTGCGGCAAGGTGGCCAGCGGCACCTCGATGCGCTCCAGTGCGTCGCCGACGCCGGTGACGAGCAGCCGGTCCTCGATCGCATCGAGCCTGGCCGGGCATTCCGGATGGCCCGGGCCCATGTCGTGCTTCCAGCAGTCGCGGTGTGTGAAGTAGCCGGTTTTACCCATGGATCGAATCACGTCGTAGCCTTACGCGGCATGGGCCCGCCGGGCTTACGGTATTGTTTGCATATGGATACAAAAATGGACGTAGCCGCAAAGCTCGCCAGTCTGCTCGGCCAGCTTAACACGGTGATCGTGGGCAAAGAGGCGCAGGTGCGCGACTGCGTGGCCTGCCTGCTGGCGGGCGGCCACCTGCTGATCGAGGATGTGCCGGGGGTCGGAAAGACCACCCTGGCGCACGCGCTGTCGCACACCTTCGGGCTGCAGTTCTCGCGCGTGCAGTTCACGGCCGACCTGATGCCGGGCGACCTGTCGGGCGTCGCGATCTACGACCGCGGCCAGCAGGCCTTCGTGTTCCACCCCGGGCCGATCTTTGCCCAGGTGCTGCTGGCCGACGAGATCAACCGCGCCAGTCCCAAGACCCAGAGCGCACTGCTGGAGGCGATGGAGGAGAAGCAGGTCACGGTCGAGGGCGAGACCCGGCCGCTGCCGACCCCCTTCTTCGTCATCGCGACCCAGAATCCGCACGACCAGCTCGGCACTTTCGCGCTGCCCGAATCGCAACTCGACCGCTTCCTGATGCGCATCTCGCTCGGCTATCCCGACCGGGCCGCCGAACGCGAACTGCTGGCGGGGGCCGACCGGCGCGAGATGCTGGCCGGACTGCCGGCGCTGCTGACCGCCGGCGAACTCACGGCGCTGCAGCAGCGCGTGCTGCAGGTGCACGCCTCCGAGCCGCTCCTAAACTACGTGCAGGACCTGATGGCCGCCACCCGCTCGGGCCGCTGGTTCCTGCAGGGCCTGTCGCCGCGCGCYGGCATCGCGGTGCTGCGCGCCGCCAAGGCGCAGGCGCTGCTGGCCAACCGCGACTACGTGGCGCCGGACGATGTCCAGGCCGTGCTGCCGCAGACCGTCGCGCACCGGCTCACGCCGGTCGGCGACGCCGGCCGCGGCGCGGTCGAGCAGGTGCGCGCCATGATCGCGGCGGTGCCGCTGCCGTGACGACGCCGGCGCCGGCCCGCAGCTGGCTCGCCG
>NZ_JBFUCI010000225.1:0-10202 GCF_056405335.1 Variovorax sp. P1_H12_2 | reverse complement strand
CTGGTGGGAGGGGGAAAAAGGGGGCTCAGTCCGCCGCCGGGCCGCCCCAAGGCGGACTGGGCCCCCTCGGGGGGCAGCGAGTACACGAAGTGACGGAGCGTGGGGCCTATTCATGCGGCCTGCTTGATGCGGTCGCGCAAGGACTGGATCTGCTGCGTGAGTGCGACGAGTTCGGGCACCGAGCATTCCGAGGCCGCCATCAGGCAGCCGGGCACGTGGGCGGCGCGTGCCTTGAGCTTGCGGCCCGCGGCCGTGAGGCTCACATGCACGCGGCGCTCGTCGGCCACGTCGCGGATGCGGGCCACCAGGCCGTTGGCCTCGAGTCGCTTGAGCAACGGCGTCAGCGTGCCCGAGTCGAGCGACAGCCGCTCGCCGAGTTCGGACACCGTGAGGCCGTCGCGCTCCCACAGCACCAGCAGCACGAGGTACTGCGGATAGGTGAGGCCGAGCTTCTCGAGCAGCGGCTTGTACAGCCGCGTCATCGCGAGCGAGGCGGAATACATCGCGAAGCAGAGCTGGTTGTCCAGCTTCAGCAGTTCGTCGGTGGAGAGCGGCGCGGAGGGCATGAGGCGAATTGTAGCGAGCAATTAAATTGTGCGCAATATAAATAAATCTCCAAGGCAGCCTGCAGCCCCCTCGGGGGGGCTGCGACCCACACGCAGTGGGGGAGCGTGGTGGGGGCCCGTTCAGGGCTGCATCAGCGCCTCGGCCACGGCCTGGAAGGCGGGCAGGGTCAGCGGATCGTTGGCGCCGTTGGCGGCCACCGGATGCGCGGCGTAGCGCACGATCACCATTTCGGCCTTCGGATCGACGTAGATGCTCTGGCCGTGGATGCCGCGCGCCATGAAGGCGCCGTTCGGGTTGTTCGTGATCCACCACATGTTCCGGTACGACCAGCCCGGCAGCAGCGTGTAGCCGGCCTTCGCGAACTTGGCCGGGTCGCCGCCGCGCGTGATGTCGGCCACGGCCGCCTTGGGGATCGCCTGCTGCCCGTTGGGCGCGCGGCCGCCGTTGCGCATCGTCTCGCCGAAGCGCGCCAGGTCGCGCAGCGTGGTATTGAGGCCGCCGCCGMCCGATTCGGTGCCGATGCGGTCGATCATGAAGTAGGCGTCCTGCTCGGCGCCGATGCGGCGCCAGATCTTCTCGCTCATGAGATCGGCCAGCGACTGGTTGCTGGCGCGGCGCAGGATCCAGGCCAGCACCTCGGCGTTGACCGTCTTGTAGGCGAAGGCTTCGTCGTGCGCGCCTTCCTTCTTCAGCGTGACGAGGAATTCGTAGAAGGACTTGGGGCCGGTGTAGTTCGGGCCCTGGGCGAGCATGCCGCCGGCGCGCGCATAGTCCCAGACCTCGGCCTTGGCATCGGCGTAGTTCTCGGAGTAGTGCACGCCGATGGTCATGTCCATGACCTGGCGCACCGTGGCGTCGCCATAGGCCGTGCCCTTGAGTTCGGGCAGGTACTGGGTGACCGGCGCCGACGGGTCGAGCTTGCCCTCGGCGACCAGGATGGCCGCGAGGGTGCCGACGAAGGACTTGGTGACCGACATCCCGAGGTGCGGCCGTTCGGGCGTGAGCGCGCCGAAGTACTTCTCGAAGACCACGTTGCCGCGGTGCAGCACCAGGATGCCGTCGGTGTAGGTGCGGGCGAGCATGTCGCCGAAGTTGAGCGGTTCGCCGCCCATCGCCTTGAAGGAGATGCCTGAGAGATCGCGCGGCGCCGCCGGCAGCGGGCTCGGCAGGCCGCCGCCGCGCCAGACGTTGGCGGTGGGCACGGTCTCGCGCACGTGCGAGTAGACCCAGCGGGTGCGCGGGTAGACGCCGCCCGCCGGATTGTCGAAGGTGATCTGCTTGTCGGCCGCCGGCGGGAAGCCCTGCATCCAGCCGAGAGTGCCGACCGAAGTGGCGGCCGGATCGGGCAATGCGGGGGCCGCAGGGGCCGCGGCGGTCTGGGCGTAAAGGGCGCTCATGGCGGTCAGGCTGAAGGCGACGGCAAGCGCCGCAGGTGCGAAACGGAAAGACGAAGGCATCGGAAAGCTCCTGTGAAGTTCATCAACGACCACTGAAACGCGCCGGTCGGCGCTCGATGAAGGAGCGCACGCCCTCGGCGGCATCCTCGCTGTTCGCGAGCCGCTTCTGCGTCTCGATGAATTCCGCCATGGCAGCCAGCGGACCCTCTTCGATCGCCTTGACCACGTTGCGCCGTGTCGCCACCACGGCCAGCGGCGCCTGCGCGGCGATGCGCTGCGCCACGGCCAGCGCCTCGTCGAGCTCCTGGCCGGCCGGCACCACCTTCTGGACGAAGTTGAGCCGGAATGCCTCGGCGCTGCCGAACTCGTCGGCCGTCAGCAGATGCAGCATGGCGTTGCCCAGGCCGGCGCGCTCCGCCATGCGCAGGGTGGCGCCTCCCGTGGCCATGATGCCGCGCTGCACTTCCATCTGCGAAAAGCGGCAGTTGTCGGCCGCGATCACGATGTCGGCGCCCAGCATCAGCTCGATGCCCACGGTGAAGCAGATGCCCTTGACCGCGACCACCATCGGCTTGCTGCGGCGGCGATAGCCGGGTGTGCCGAAGTCGTGCGGCTCGACCAGGCCCGGCGGCACCGCTTTCTCGCCGCGCTTCATGAACTCGGTCACGGCCGGCAGGTCGAGCCCGGCCGTGAAGTGATCGCCGAAGGCGTGCAGCACGCCCACGCGCAGCGCCGGATCGTCGTCGAGCCGGGTGTAGGCCTCGGCCAGCTGCCGGAACATGGCTGGCGTCCAGCCGTTGCGCTTGGCAGGGCGGTTGATGCCGATCAGCAGCACGTGGTCGAGCACCTGGGTGTCGATGCAGCCTTCGGCGGGCGGATTGCTGGGTGTCGCGGTCATGGGGTCTCCTTTGTTATGGGTGCGGGTCTGGCGCTTCCCCGTCGGGGGCCGCCTCGGAACCGGCTTCGCCGGGCCGAAGGGCGGCGCCCCCTGGAAGGGGGGGCGGCTACACGAAGTGAGCCAACCTGGGGGTCAGTACATATACACGCCGCGCTTGGTCTTGCGTCCCAGCTGTCCGGCCGCCACCATTTCCTTCAGCAGCGGGCACGGCCGGTACTTCGAGTCCCCGAACTGCTCCAGGTAGACCTCCATCACCGCCAGGCAGACGTCCAGGCCGATCATGTCGGCCAGCGCCAGCGGGCCGATCGGCTGGTTGCAGCCCAGCTTCATGCCGGCGTCGATGTCCTCGGCGGTCGCCAGGCCCTCGGCCAGCACGAAGAAGGCCTCGTTGATCATCGGCACCAGGATCCGGTTGACCACGAAGCCCGGCGCGTTCTTCACCGTGATCGGCGACTTGCCGAGCCTGACCGCCAGTTCCTTCACCGCGTCGTGGGTGGCGTCGCTGGTCAGGTAGCCACGGATGATCTCGACCAGCGCCATCATCGGTACCGGGTTGAAGAAGTGCATGCCGATGAAGCGGTCGGCGCGCGAGGTGGCGGCGGCCAGCTGGGTGATCGAGATCGAGGAGGTGTTCGACGCGATGATCACCTCGGGCGCCAGCAGCGCGTCGACCTGCTTGAGGATCTTGAGCTTGAGTTCGTGGTTCTCGGTCGCGGCCTCGATCACCAGCTGGGCCGACTTCAGGTCGTCGTAGTTCGTCGAGCCCTTGATCAGCGCCAGGGCCGCGTCCTTCTGGGCCGCCGTGAGCTTGTCCTTCTTGATCAGTCGGTCGAGGCTGCCAGCCACGGTGGCGACACCCTTGTCCACCGCGGCCTGCGCGATGTCGACCATGACGACGTTGACGCCTGCGACCGCGCAGGCCTGGGCGATGCCGTTGCCCATCGTTCCCGCGCCAATGATGCCGACTGTCTGGATAGCCATGAGAAATACTCCTTGAACTGAAAAATGAAAGGGGAGGACCCCGCCCCGGGGCAGGAACCGTGATCGGGATTGTGGAACAGAGCGCGGCCGGCCGGGTTCCCGTCCGTGACAGCGCCGGAGGCCGCGCGAGTGATTTAAAGTGCCGCGTTCACTCCCTCAKTTACGGACCCGCACCCATGACCACCCTCGGCACGCCCCTGTCCCCCTGCGCCACCCGCGTGATGCTGCTCGGCTCCGGCGAGCTCGGCAAGGAGGTGCTGATCGCCCTGCAGCGCCTCGGCGTCGAGACCATCGCGGTCGACCGCTACGAGAATGCGCCCGGCCAGCAGGTGGCGCACCACGCCCGCACCATCACCATGAGCGACCCGGCCCAGCTGAAGGCGCTGATCGAGGCCGAGAAGCCGCAGCTCGTGGTGCCCGAGATCGAGGCCATCGCCACGCCGATGCTGCAGCAGCTGGAGGACGCCGGCGTGGTGCGCGTGATCCCGACCGCGCGGGCGGCCCGGCTCACGATGGACCGCGAGGGCATCCGCCGCCTGGCCGCCGAGACGCTGGGCGTGCCGACCAGCCCCTACAGGTTCTGCGATTCGCTGGCCGAACTGCAGGCGGCGATCGATGGCGCGAACGGGGAGGCGATCGGCTACCCGTGCGTCGTCAAGCCGGTGATGAGCAGCTCGGGCAAGGGCCAGAGCAAGATCGACGGCCCGGCCGATGTGGAGAAGGCCTGGGACTACGCGATGGCCGGCGGCCGCGTSAGCCACGGCCGGGTGATCGTCGAGGGCTTCATCGACTTCGACTACGAGATCACGCTGCTGACGGTGCGCGCACTCGATGGCACCGGCGCCGTGCAGACGCAGTTCTGCGAGCCGATCGGCCACCTGCAGGTGAGCGGCGACTATGTCGAGAGCTGGCAGCCGCATCCGATGGCGCCGGCCGCCTTGCAGCGGGCGCAACAGATCGCGCAGGCCGTGACGGCCGACCTCGGCGGCCAGGGGCTGTTCGGCGTCGAGCTGTTCGTGAAGGGCGACCAGGTCTGGTTCAGCGAGGTCAGTCCTCGGCCGCACGACACCGGCATGGTGACCATGGCGACGCAGTGGCAGAACGAGTTCGAGCTGCACGCCCGCGCGATCCTCGGGCTGCCGGTGGACACCACGCTCAAGAGCCCGGGCGCCAGCGCCGTGGTCTACGGCGGCGTCGACGCCGCCGGCATCGTCTTCGACGGCGTGGCCGAGGCGCTCGCGGTGCCGGGCGTCGACCTGCGCCTGTTCGGCAAGCCCGAGAGTTTCACGAAGCGGCGCATGGGCGTGGCGCTGGCGCACGCGTCGGACATCGACACGGCGCGCCGCAACGCCCGCGAAGCCGCGTCGCGCGTGAAGCCGCGCCAAGCCTGATTCCTTCAACCTCGGAGCCACTGATGCTGCATCCCCAAGCCAAGGCCTTCATCGACCTCCTCGAGCAGCGCGGCGTGCCGCCGACGCACACGCTGACGCCGGCCGACGCGCGCAAGTTCTACCGCGAGCGGCGCGCCATCACGCAGCCCGAGCCCGGCGAGGTGGCCGAGGTGCGGGAGCTGCAGGCCGACGGGCTGCACGGACCGATCCCGATGCGGCTCTATCGGCCGCGAGGCTCCGCGGCCGCCAGCGTGCTGCCGGTGCTCGTGTACTACCACGGCGGCGGCTGGACCATCGGCGACCTCGACACCCACGACACGCTGTGCCGCGAGCTGTGCAACCTGTCGGGCTGCGCGGTGGTGGCGGTCGACTACCGCATGGGCCCGGAGCACCGCTTTCCGGCGGCGGTCGACGATGTGCTTGCGGCCACGCGCTGGGTTCGCCGGGAAGCCGCTGCGCTCGGCATCGATCCTGCTCGGCTCGCGGTCGGGGGCGACAGCGCGGGCGGCAACCTGGCGGCCGTCGTCGCGATCGCGGCGCGCGATGCCGGCGACCTGCCTGTCGCTTTCCAGCTGCTGATCTATCCGGCAACCGACATGCGCTGCGTCCATCCGTCGCACACCAGCAACGGCCAGGGCTACCTGCTGACCAGCGACACCATCCGCTATTTCCATGACCAGTACATCACCGATGCGGCGCATGACCTCGACTGGCGCGCCTCGCCGCTGCTGCGCGAGGACCTCGCCGGCCTGCCGCCGGCCCTGGTGCTGACCGCGGGCTACGACCCGCTGCGCGACGAGGGCCTGGACTACGCGCGGGCGCTCACCGCCGCCGGCAACCGCACCAGCTACGTCTGCTTCGAGCGCCAGATCCATGGCTTCATCACCATGGGCCGGCTGCTCGACGAGGCCAATGCCGCCGTTTCGATGTGCGCGGCCGAACTGCGCCGAGCGCTCGAGCTTCGAGGCTAAGGGAAAGTCCCCGCGCAATCGCCGGCACCGGACCGGCGTCCCCCGCTACGATCGTCCGATGGCGACGCCGGCCACCGGGCCGTCCGTCGCCGAGCGGAGGAGAAGGCATTGGTCAACAGGCTACCGAAGCATGCGCCGCGCGGCGAGCACCGCGACGAGCGCCTCATGTGGATCACACCGCAACGCGTCTTCTACGCCGGCCTTCTGGGCCCGGCGACGGAACGCACCATGGGCGGCCACGGCATCTACCTCTCGCCCACCGGCACGCCGCTGCGCATCCGCATCGGCGGCGGCGCCTGGCAGAGCGGCGAGCTGATCGTGGTGCCGCCGCAGGTGCCGCACCAGGTGGAGACCGAGCACCGGACCATCCTCAGCCTGCTGATCGAATCCGAATTCGTCGATCCGGCGCAGATGCCAGACTTCCTGCAGCGCTGCGGTCCGGTGGAGGCGCCGGCCTTCGTGCGGCGGGTGCGTGACGTGCATGCGCAGCTGGCCGAAGCCTCGGGGCGCGAGAGCTTCGATCGTTTCGATTTCGACGCGCTCTTCTTCGGCGGCCCGCTCGCGCCGCGGCCGCTCGATGCGCGCATCCGCAGGGTGATCGAGCGCATCAACGCCGATCCCGCGGCGCCAACCTCGGCCGACGAATGCGCGGCCGCCATCAAGCTTTCGTTCTCGCGCTTCCTGYACCTCTTCACGCAGGAGACCGGCCTGACCTTCCGCGCCTTCCGGGCCTGGAAGCGCGCCCGCAGCCTGCTGCGCCACGTGCGGCAGAGCGCCACGCTGACCGACATCGCGCTCGACACCGGCTATCCGGACTCGACCCATTTCAGCCATTCGATCCGCCAGGTGTACGGCCTGCGACCCAGCGACATCGTCGCGGGATCGCGGCGGCTCGCCGTGCACCAATGAGGCGCGGGACCGCCCGCGAGGCGCCGATGCGGGACAACCCTCTGCGCCGCGCGCACCAGTCACCGCTATAAACCGCGAACCCCGGACGAGACCCCCTCTTGCAAATACTCCAGCTCCTGCTTTCAGGCATCGCTCAAGGCTGCATCTACGGCCTGATCGCGCTGGGCTTCGTGCTGATCTACAAGGCCACCGAGACCGTGAGCTTCGCGCAAGGCGAGCTGATGATGGTCGGCGCCTTCTGCGCTTTCGCCGGCATGTCGCTGTTCGGGCTGCCCTTCTGGCTGGCCGCGCTGCTGGCGGTGGCCGCCATGGTCGCCTTCGGCGTGCTGCTCGAACTGGTGGTGATCCGGCCGATCCTGGGCCAGCCGCAGTTCTCGATCGTGATGCTGACGATCGGCATCGGCTACGTGGCGCGCGGGCTGGTCACGATGATCCCGGGCATCGGCACCGACACCCACACGCTGCCGGTGCCCTACAAGGACCAGATCTGGAAGCTGGGCGAGCTGGTGGTCAACCTCGAGCAGCTGGCCATCATCGTCGCCACCGCGGTGCTGTGCGGCCTGCTGTTCGCGATGTTCCGCTACAGCAAGCTCGGCATCGCGATGCAGGCCTCGTCGCAGAACCAGCTGGCGGCCTATTACATGGGCATCCCGGTCAAGCGCCTCAACGGCCTGGTGTGGGGGCTGGCCGCGGCGGTGGCGGCGATCGCCGGCATGCTGCTGGCGCCGATCACCTTCGTGCACGCCAACATGGGCTTCATCGGCCTCAAGGCCTTCCCGGCCGCGGTGGTGGGCGGCTTCGGCAGCCTGCCGGGCGCGATCGTCGGCGGGCTGGTGATCGGCATCGTCGAGTCCTTCGCGGGCTTCTACYTGCCCGACGGCTTCAAGGACACGGCGCCGTACATCGTGGTGCTGGTGATGCTGATGGTGAAGCCCAATGGCCTCTTCGGCGAAAAGCTGCGCAAGAAGGTCTAAAGCCCACCATGCGCTTCATCTTCAAGACCAGCTACGCCCAGGACATCGATCTCGCCAAGCATGGCGGCCAGGTGTTCTGGTACAGCCTGCTCGGCTTGGCGCTGATCGCGGCGCCGTGGGTGGTGCCCGAGTACTGGCTGGCACAGCTGACCTTCGTGCTGATCTACGGCATCGTCGGCCTCGGCCTGATGCTGCTGGCCGGCTTCACCGGACAGTTCTCGATCGGGCACGCGGCCTTCCTCGGCACCGGGGCCTACACGCAGGCGGTGTTGAGCAACATGGGGGTGCCGTTCCCGATCGCGCTGGTTGCCGCGGCGGCGCTGTCGGCCGCGGTCGGCGTGGTGGTTGCGCTGCCGGCGCTGCGCGTGAAGGGCATCTACCTCGGCATCGCGACGCTGGCCTTCGGCTTCATCGTCGAGGAGGTGTTCGCGCGCTGGGAGAGCGTCACCGGCGGCAACTCCGGGTTGCACGTGAAGTCGGCCAGCCTGCTCGGCTGGGAGCTGAACTCGAGCGAGAGCTTCTACCTGGTGTGCCTGGTCATCGCCGTGCTGTGCACGCTGGCGATCCTGAACCTGTTGCGCTCGTCCACCGGCCGCGCCTTCGTCGCGATCCGCGATTCCGAGATCTCGGCCCAGAGCATGGGCATCCACCTGGCGCGCTACAAGACGATGTCTTTCGCGATCTCGGCCGCGCTGGCCGGACTCGGCGGCGCGCTGTACGCCCACAAGCTGAGCTTCATCGCGCCGGACCAGTTCAACATCCTGCAGTCGATCGACCTGCTGCTGCTGGTGGTGATCGGCGGCCTCGGTTCGGTGCACGGCGCCTTCCTGGGCGCGATCTTCCTGATCGCGATGCCGCAGCTGATCGCATCGGCCAAGGACTGGCTGCCCCCCGCCATCGGGCAGGCGCCGGGCCTGCAGGGCCTGGTCTACGGACTGGTGCTGATCGCCTTCGTGCTGTTCGAGCCGCTCGGCCTCTACGGGCGCTGGCTCAAGGTGCGCACCTGGCTGCAGCTGTTCCCGTTCTATCGCCGTGGCCTCTTCAAGCGGCAGAAGTCGTTCACCAAATCGGACCGCTTGAGATGAGCGCCGACATCCTGCTTTCCGCCAAGGACCTGAGCGTGCGCTTCGGCGGCGTGCTGGCGGTCAACAAGGTCAGCTTCGAGGTCCGGCGGGGCGAGGTCTTCACGCTGATCGGTCCGAACGGCGCGGGCAAGACCACCGTGTTCAACCTGATCAGCCGCATCTACACGCCGACCACCGGCGAGATCGTCTGGCACGGTGGCGCCGAACCGCTGGCGCTGACGCAGCAGGCGCCGCACGAGATCGCGGCGCTCGGCATCGCGCGCACCTTCCAGAACATCGAGCTGTTCGAGCACGCGACCGTGCTGCACAACCTGCTGATCGGTCGCCACACGCACCGCCAGACCGGCTTCTGGAGCGAGCTGTTCTTCACCCCTGCCACGCGCCGCGCCGAGATCCAGGCGCGCGAGAAGGCCGAGCAGGTGATCGACCTGCTCGACCTGCAGCACCACCGCGATTCGATGGTCGCGGGGCTGCCCTACGGCGTGCGCAAGGTCGTGGAGCTGGCGCGGGCGCTGTGCACCGAGCCCAAGCTGCTGCTGCTGGACGAACCGTCGTCCGGATTGAACGTGGAGGAGACCGCCGACATGGCGTTCTGGATCCAGGACATCCAGCAGGAGCTCGGCATTTCGGTGCTGATGGTGGAGCACGACATGTCGCTGGTGTCGAAGGTGTCGGACCGGGTGCTGGCGATGAACATGGGGGAGGCRCTGGCTTCGGGGACGCCTTCGCAGGTGCAGTCGGATGCGCGGGTGATCGAGGCGTACCTCGGGACTGTCGATGACGTGAGCAGCTTGCGGAGGGTGGCTTGATGTTCTCGTTGTTTTTCGTTGTCGTTGGAAGCGCGCCCGTCACGCGGTACGGGCCGAACGACCCCACTGCGCCGGCCCTTCGGGCTCCCTTCCGGTGCTCGCTTCAGGCGGGGTCCGCGCAAACTCGCTTCGCTCAAACACGCGCGGCCCTTTTTCCGCCTGAAGCTGCGCTCCTCAGCGGCGCAGAGGGGATCGCCCGTCCCGCACCGCATGCCGGGCT
>NZ_JBFUCI010000224.1:0-10209 GCF_056405335.1 Variovorax sp. P1_H12_2 | reverse complement strand
GTTTCTATCACGTACACCGCGCCGACCTGCACGCGATCCTGTGCGAGGGCATCCCGGCCGATCGCGTGCGTTTCAACGTGCAGTGCACCGGCGTCACGCAGGACGAAGATGGGGCTGTTGCCCACTTCGCCGATGGGTCGAGCTTCGAGGCCGACCTGATCGTCGGTGCCGACGGTATCCACTCGCCCGTGCGCGATGCGCTGTGGGGCAAGACCGATGCGCGCTTCACCGGCCACATGTGCTGGCGCGCGCTGGTGCCCGTCGAGCAGCATCCGCTGCCCTTCGTGAGCCCAGATGCCTCCTTCTGGATGGGCCCGAAGGCGCACATCGTGACCTACTACGTCAAGGGCGGCGCGGCCGTCAACATCGTGGCGGTCAACGAGAGCGCCGACTGGGTGGCCGAGTCCTGGACCGAGCCCAGCACGCGCGAGGAACTGCTGGCYGCCTACGCGGGCTGGCATCCGAACATCATCCGGCTCTTCGAGCGCACCGACACCTCGCAGATCTTCAAGTGGGGCCTGTTCGACCGCGACCCGATGGCGCAGTGGTCGCAAGGCCGGGTGACGCTGCTGGGCGATGCGGCGCACCCGATGCTGCCCTTCCTGTCGCAGGGCGCGGCGATGGCGATCGAGGATGCCTACGTGTTGGCCGCCGCGCTGGCGCACTTCGGCACCGACCAGGACACCGCGCTGCGCGCCTACGAGGCCGAACGGCTGCCGCGCACCGCGCGGGTGCAACTCGAGGCCCGCGAGCGCGGCCGCACCTACCACCTGTCGACGCCCGAGGAGCAGCGGCAGCGCGACCTGGCCTTCCAGCAGCAGCAGGCGAGCAATCCGAATGCGGTCGGCATCAAGGCCGAGTGGGTCTACGAATACGACGCGACGCGCTGCATCGAGCGCTTCGATACCGAAGCCTCGCTGGCCTGAACCGGAGCAACTGCATATGAGCAACAGGAACTTCCGCATCGGCCAGATCGTGCCGAGCTCGAACACCACCATGGAGACCGAGATCCCGGCGATGCTTCGGCTGCGCGAGCAGATTCGGCCTGAACGCTTCACCTTCCACTCGGCGCGCATGCGCATGAAGCACGTCAACAAAGACGAACTCGCAGCGATGGACGCGCAGTCCGACCGCTGCGCGCTCGAACTCAGCGATGCCCGCGTCGACGTGCTCGGCTATGCCTGCCTGGTGGCGATCATGGCGATGGGGCGCGGCTACCACCGCGAATCCGAAACCCGCCTGCGGGCCGCCACCGAAGGCAACCAAGGCAGTGCGCCGGTGGTCACCAGCGCGGGCGCGCTGGTCGATGCGCTGCGCGTGATCAGCGCCAGGCGAATCGCGCTGGTGGCGCCCTACATGCTGCCGCTCACGAAGATGGTGATCGACTACATCGAGCACGAAGGCTTCGAGGTGGTCGACTGGCGCGCGCTCGAGATTCCCGACAACCTGGAGGTGGGCCGGCACGACCCGCGCAAGCTGCCGGCCATCGTCGCCGGCATGAGGACCGACGACGTGGATGCGATCGTGCTGTCGGCCTGCGTGCAGATGCCATCGCTCGCGGCCATCGCGGAAGTCGAGGCCGCGACCGGCAAGCCGGTGGTCACGGCCGCGGTGGCCACCACCTACGCCATGCTCGGCGCGCTCGGCCTGGAGCAGGTGGTGCCGGGCGCGGGGGCGCTGCTGTCGGGCGCCTATTCGACATTGCGCAAGGCAGTCACGGGATGAGCGATTCCACATTCCTCTATGGCGCGCAGGTGCACGCCAACGGCATCCGCCAGCACTACCTGCGCCATGGCGGCTCGCAGGGCGAGCGCGCGACGCGCGACGCGGTGATCTTCTTGCCCGGCATCACCAGCCCGGCCGTGACCTGGGGCTTCGTCGCCGAACGCTTCGGCCGTCACTTCGACACCTACGTGCTCGACATCCGAGGCCGCGGCCTGAGCGAGTCATCGGACGCGCTCGACTACGGGCTCGACGCCCAGGCCTCCGACGTGATCGCGTTCGCGCAGGCGCTCGAACTGCAGCGCTACGCGCTGGTCGGCCATTCGATGGGTGGGCGCATCGGCATCCGCGCCGCGGGGCGCCGCCCGGCCGGGCTCACGCGGCTGGTGGCGGTCGACCCGCCGGTGTCCGGCCCGGGCCGCCGCGCCTATCCCGCAAAGTTGCCTTGGTACGTGGATTCGATCCGGCTCGCGCGCCACGGCATCACGCTCGAGCAGATGCGCGACTTCTGCCCGACCTGGAGCGACGAGCAGTTGCGCCTGCGCGCGCAATGGCTCCACACCTGCGACGAGCGCGCGATCGTGCAGAGCTTCGAGGACTTCCAGCGCGACGACATCCATGCGGACCTTCTGCGCATCGACGTGCCGCTGCTGCTCATGACCGCCGAGCGCGGCGACGTGGTCCGCGAGACGGACGTGGACGAGATGCGCTCGCTCGCGCCCTCGCTGCGCGAGGCTCGTGTGGCCGGCGCCGGCCACATGATCCCCTGGGACAACGAGCAGGGCTTTCACCGCGCCTTCGGCGACTTCCTCGGTCATCCGCTGGACTGATTCCGCCTTCACCCCATCACCGATCGCATTCCAAGGAGAACCCATGGCTGTCAGCGACACCGACCTGATCCGCGCCTGGACCCAGGTCCTGACCCTTTCGAAGCTGGGCGCCGGCGACGCCGTCACCGTGCTCACCAGCGACCACACCCATCCGCAGACCCTGCGCTGCGCGATCACCGCCGCCACCATGCTGGGTGCCTGCGTGAGCCGTCTCGACCTGCCGCCGGTCAACGCGGAGAAATCGTTGAGCCGCGACACGCTGGCCTACCTCGGCACCACGCCGCTCACGGGCAACCGCGCCGCCATCGCGGCGCTCAAGGCCAGCGACCTGGTGCTCGACCTGATGACGCTGCTGTTCTCGCCCGAGCAGCACGAGATCCTCGCGAGCGGCACCAAGATCCTGCTCGCGGTCGAGCCGCCCGAGGTGCTGCTGCGCATGGTGCCGACCATGTCCGACTACCATCGCGTTCAGGCCGGCGTGGCCCTGCTCAAGGGCCGCAAGTCGATGCGCGTGAGGTCGCCCGGCGGCACCGACCTGCATTGCCCGCTGGGCGAATACCCGGTGACCGCCGAATACGGCTTCGTCGACCAGCCGGGGCGCTGGGACCACTGGCCCAGCGGCTTCGCCTTCACCTGGCCCAACGAAGGCGGCGCGCACGGGCGAATCGTGCTCGCCAAGAGCGACGTGCTGCTGCCGATGAAGTCCTACGTGGGCGAGCCGATCGAGCTCACGGTGCAGGAAGGCTTCGTGATCCGCATCGAGGGCGGCACCGAGGCCGAGCTGCTGCGCGAGTACATCGAGTCCTTCGCGGATCCGGAGGCCTACGCGATCTCGCACATCGGCTGGGGGCTTCAGAAGCGCGCCTACTGGTCGACGCTTGGCCTCTACGACCGCGAGGCCACGCTGGGCATGGACGCGCGCGCGGTGAGCGGAAACTTCCTGTTCTCGCTCGGCCCCAACAACGAGGCCGGCGGCAGCCGCACCACCGCCTGCCACATCGACATTCCGATGCGCCGCTGCGACGTCTTCGTCGACGACCTGCAGGTGGTGCGCGACGGCAAGGTGGTCGAGGAACTCATGAACGAGACAGCAGGAGCCGCGCATGCATGAGGAGGCGCGGGTCTACCAGCGCCAGGGCTTCGGTGCCGGCCTGGGCGTGCGGCCGCCGCTGGGGCTCCTGATCGTCGACTTCGTCAACGGCTTCGCCGACCCGGCCGTGTTCGGCGGCGGCAACATCGCGCCCGCGATCGCGCGCACGGTGCCGCTGCTGGCGCTGGCGCGCGAGCGCGGCTGGCCGGTGGCGCACAGCCGCATCGTCTATGCCGACGACAATGGCGACGCCAACATCTTCAGCGCGAAGGTGCCCGGCGTGCTGACGCTGAAGGAAGCCTCGCCCGCCAGCGCCATCGTCGCCGAGCTTGCGCCTCGGGAGGGCGAACTGGTGGTGCGAAAGAACGTGCCTTCGGCCTTCTTCGGCACCTCGCTCGCACCCTGGCTCACGCAGCGCGGCGTGCGCACCCTGCTGGTGGCGGGCTGCGTCACCAGCGGCTGCGTGCGCGCGAGCGTGGTCGATGCCATGTGCTGGGGCTTCGCACCGATCGTGCTATCGGACTGCGTGGGCGACCGCGCCATCGCGCCACACGATGCGAGCCTGTTCGACATCCAGCAGAAGTATGGCGACGTGATGAGCTCGGATGCGCTGCGCGAAAGTCTGGCGGCCGCCGCCTAGCCTGCCGTCACTTCGCCTCGAAACCGCCGACCACGAACCGCGTCACCTGCTCGATCAGCCCCTCGGTGTCCTCGGGGTCGTAGAGGCCCTTGGGCGTCATCTCCTCCATCCTGTGGGTGTCGGAGAAGGCATAGAGGTAGGTGCCGATCATCAGCGTCACGCGCCAGTAGGCATCGAGCTCGCCCAGCTTCGGAAGCGCCTCGCGCAACACCTCTACGTAGCGCCGGGTCGAGCCGCCATAGGCATCGGTGCGCAGCTTGTACGAGATCTCAGGCGGCTCGGTGTGCAGCCGGGCCTGCAGCCGCAGAAAGGCACGGCCCTGCGGCGTGTCGCGCAGCGTCAGGGTCGGCAGCAGGAAGGCGCGCACGATGCCGCGCACGTTGGGCTTGCCCGCAGCGCACATCGCCTCGAGGTTCTCGATGCGCTGTTGCGAGATCACCTGGCCGCGCCGCAGGAACACTTCCTCGAAGAGCCCGAACTTCGAGCCGAAGTAGTAGCTGATCAGCGCCTGCGTCACATTGGCGTGCGTCGCGACCTCGCGCAGTGTGGTGCCGGCATAGCCGAGGTTCGCGAACATCTGTTCGGCGGCGTCGAGGATCTCCTCCCGGACGACGCTCGCGCCCTCCGGGCGTCCCGGTCCCTTGTGCTTGGTCGCCGTCTTGTCCCCCTCGGGCTGGCTCTTCCTGCTGTTCATGATTGGCTGATTAATTAATTATTAGGGCGATGATACCGACCGCAATCCGCACCGTCTCACTTTCTCGCGCTTCTTCAACTCATCCCTTACCCACGCTCATCGACACCTTCAGCTGCATCGTCGGCTGGGAAGAAACCCGCCTCCTTGAGGTTGCGCAGCGCAATATCCAGGATCCTCGCCGTCGTCTCGCTGCGGTGATGCGCCAGGTAAGAGAAGTAATAGGGCACGTGCGGCACGGCCGGCTTGGCGCGCAAGACCCGCAGGGATTTTTCGGCGATCTGCCGGCGCGTGATCGATGCGGGCAGCATGGCGATCGCGTGGCCGGAGGCGACCAACGCCACCATCAGCGACAGCGAATTGCAGCTGCTGTACTCCTCGAAGGCATAACCGTCCGAGGCCAGCCAGCGCGACGCCGATTCATGCAGCGTCGACGGCGGCGCATTGCAGACGATGCGGTGATTCAGCGCGTGGGCCGGCACGAAGTCTTCATCGGCCACCATCAGGTCGTGCGCCGCCACCCACTGGTGCTGGGTCAGCCCAATGAACTGGCTGGTCACGTCGGGCTGGCTGCTCTGCCCGGTGTGCAGCGCGATGTCGAGTTCGTGGTTGTTGATCTTCTGCAGCAACTGGGCGCCTCCGCCCACCGTCAGGTCCACGCGAAGCGCCGGATAGCCGTCCTTGATGTCCTTGAGGATCTGCGGCATTCCGATGATGGCGCAGGATTCGTCCACCCCCATGCGCACCAGCCCCGTGATGGTGCGCCGCAGGTCGAGCCGCGCCATGTCCTGCGCCGAGGCCAGCACGCGCTCGGCATAGACCAGCACGTTGCGCCCGAGGTCCGTCACCTGCAGGCGCTGGTTCTGACGCTCGAAAAGCTGGACGCCCAGTTCCTCCTCCAGGTCGCGGATGCGGTGCGAGATCGCGGGCTGAGTCAGGTGCAGGTGCCGCGCCGCCGCGTGCACCGTGCCCAGACGCGCGGTCCACACGAAGGCCTGCAACTGGTGCAGGGTGAACCTCGTTGATAAGGAACCTGTATTAACCATCTTGAGAATTGATCAGTATCTGTGTCGGGGGCGTGTACTTAGGATGGCCATCATTCGACAACGACGATATCCGAAATGACTGGCATCCAAATAGGAGAGCTGCCGCCACCCTGCGCGCCGCAGCTGCTGTCCCTGCTGAAGGAGGCCGAACCGGCCACCATCGGCCATTTTCACGAACTCGGCTTCCTGCACGGCCGCATCCGCGCCATGGCGGCCGTGACGCGCAGCGTCGGCACCGCCGTCACCGTGCGCTGCGAAGGCTCCGACGGCTCCATCCTGCATCACGCGCTCGGGCAGCTCAGGGCCGGCGACCTCCTGTTCGTCGACCGGGCGGGCGACGAGACCATCGCGTGCATCGGCGGCGCCAGCGTGCTGGCCGCGCGTCTTCGCGGGGTCGCGGGCGTGGTGGTGGATGGCTGCGTCACGGACATCGAGGATCTGCGCCAACTCGGCGTGCCGGTGTGGGCGCGCGGCCTGAGCGCCCGCACCACCCGCGCCGGCGGGCGGTCGGGCAGCTTCTGCCTGCCGGTGGACTGCGGCGGCGTGCGCGTGTATCCCGGCGACGCCGTGCTGGCGGACGAGAACGGCATCCTGGTGATGGCGCCCGACGAGGCGCGGGCCCTGGCCGACCGCGCGATCGCCCTGCAGCAGGCCGAACAGCGGACGCTGGCTCGGCTGCGCGCAGGCGAGACCTATCCCCAGATTCTGGACACACAACTCTTTTTTCAGGAAGCAGCCGCATGACGAATCCCGACCCGACCCGACCGCCCGCCTTCGCACCGATCGCGGAGCTTTCACGCGACTTGCGAAACGGCACGACGACTTCGGTGGCGCTCACGCGCGAGTGCCTACGCCGCATCGCCGCGCATGACGGCCACTTCAAGAGCTTCCTGGCGGTCTACGAGGACGAGGCCCTGGCCGCCGCGGCCCTGGCCGACCAGGAGCTCCGCGCCGGCCGCGACCGCGGCCCGCTGCACGGCATCCCGGTGGCGCTGAAGGACCTGGTGAACATCCAGGGCAAGCCCACGACGGCCGGCTCCCCGATGCTGTCGGACAACATCGCGCAGCAGGACGCGGAGATCGTCCGGCGCATCGTCGACGCCGGCGGCGTCATCGTCGGCAAGACCCACATGGTGCAGCTCGCGCTGGGCGCCTGGGGCACCAATTCGCACATGGCCACGCCGCGCAATCCGGCCGGCCGCGCCACCGACACCCTGGCACCTGGCGGCTCCAGCAGCGGCTCGGCGGTCGCCGTGGCCGCCCACCTGGTACCGTGGGCGATCGGCTCCGACACCGGCGGCTCGGTTCGCGTGCCCGCCGCGTTCTGCGGCATCGTGGGCTTCAAGCCGACCATCGATGCGCTGCCGCGCGGCGGCGTCTACCCGCTCAGCGACAGCCTCGACAGCCTGGGCCTGCTCGCGTCGTCGGTGCAGGATGCGCGGCTGTGCTTCGAGGCACTGGTCGGCGCGCCCGCTGCGAACGCCGATGCTCCACAGCGGATCGGCGTCCTCGAAGCGGATGAGCTCGCGCCCCTCGCGCAAGCGGTCGCTCGCAGCTACGCACAGAACCTGCAACGCCTCGAAGCGGCGGGCTTCACCCTGGTGCCGTTCCGCTTCCCGGCACCCCTGGCTGCGTTCAAGGAGCCCACCAACGCCATCATGATCGCCGAGGGTGCATGGGTGAACGACCGCCTGCTCGACGACCCGGACGCGCCGATGGACCCGTCAGTGCGGCCCCGGCTTATCGCCGCTCGGGAGACCACGGTTGTGCAGTACCTGAAGGCCCAGGCCACCGCGAAGCGCTGGCAACAGGCCTTCGCTGGCGAGATGGACCGGCTCGGTTTGTCCGCCATCGCCATGCCCACCACGGCCATGACCGCGCCGCGACTCGAGGACATCGACCACAACCTGGCTCCGGTCCACTTCACCCGCCCGATCAACCTGCTCGCGCTGTGCGGCATCGCGCTGCCGACGGATCAGGACAACGACGAGCGGCCCATCGGGCTGCAACTGGTCGGCCGTGCGGGCGACGATCACGCATTGCTCGGCATCGCGTCCGAAGTCARCGCGGCACTGCATCCGTCTCGCGCCCCGTCGGCGGAGCCCTGCAATGCCTAGCAAGCTGCTCGCCGTGCTGTTGGCGTTCGTCGTCCAGTGTGCGACCGCCCAGGACTACCCGACGAAGCCAGTGCATCTGATCGTTCCGTTTCCTCCGGGCGGCAGCGTGGATCTGGTCGCGCGCCTGATCGGCAAGAGCCTGCAGGACGCCCTGCAGCAGCCCTTCGTGGTCGACAACAAGCCGGGCGCCTCGGGCAATGTCGGTGCCGCTTATGTCGCCAAGGCACTTCCGGACGGCTACACGCTGCTCGTCGGCAGCGCCGGTGTCTTCGCCGCCAACCAGTTCCTGTATGCCAATCCACCCTTCGATCCGTTGCAGGCCTTTGCGCCGATCATGCGGATCGTCGATCAGCCCAACATCCTGGTCGTGGGCAGCCAGTCGCCCGCCCACAGCGTCAAGGAGCTGATCGCGATGGCCAAGGCGCGTCCGGGAAAGCTGAGTTTCGGCAGCGCCAGCGTCGGCTCTGCCCAGCACTTCTCCACCGAGATCTTCATGCAGCAGGCCGGCGTCGATCTGCTGCATGTACCGTACAAGGGCGGCGCCCCGGCCCTGGTGGATCTCATGGGCGGGCAGATCGACATGCTGTTCGACACCTCGCCGACGGCCTTGCCTTATGCCAGGAGCGGCAAGCTGCGAGCGCTGGCCATCACCAGCAGCCAGCGCTCGCCGCTGCTTCCGGACGTCCCCACGATGAAGGAGGCGGGGTTGCCCGAGTTCGAAGTCGTCACCTGGACCGGCATCGCCGCGCCGGCCGGCACACCCCGTGCCGTGATTGACCGGATCAACACGGCGATCAAGAACGCGCTGCGCGGCGACTTGCGCCGGCAGCTCGAAGAGACCTCGCTCATCCCGGTGGGGGACTCGCCCGATGCCTTCAGGGAGTTCATCCGCAAGGACGCGGACAACTACGCACGCCTGGTGAAGGCCGCGAAGATCACGCCGAAGTGATCTGCATCATTGCCGTGCGCGACGCCTCGACTTGATAGATTCTCGTCATGTTGCCTGATGCGAATTTCTCGCTATCTAGCACGTCGGCAAGTTCATACGATGAGTCTTCGTTCTTTTGATTGGATGCATATGAAGATCTCATTGACTCGTGTGGTGTGTGCCCTCTCGCTGGTGATGACCGGCCTTGCATCGGCAGCAGCGGACTACCCCGACAAGCCCATCCGCCTCGTGGTTCCGTACCCGCCCGGCGGCGCATCCGACACGGTGGCGAGACTCATTGGGCAGCAGCTGTCACAGCGACTCAAGCAGCCGGTGCTGGTGGACAACAAGCCGGGCGCCACCGAACAGATCGGCGCCGGTTTCGTCGCCAAGGCGCCCCCGGACGGCTACACCATCCTGCTGGCTTCCACAGCGGGGCTTTCGGTCAACCCGACCCTCTACAAGGGACGTCTCGCCTACGACCCCGAGAAGGATCTCGCGCCGATCGTGATGGCCGTGACCCTGCCCAGCGTCGTGATGGTCCATCCTTCGCTGCCGGTCAATTCGATCGACGAACTCACGGCGTTTGCAAGGTCTTCGCCCATGCCGATCAACTACGCTTCGAGCGGCGCCGGCAACCCCAGCCACCTGGGCATGGAGCTGTACAAGCGCGTGGCTTCCGTCGACTTGACGCATGTGCCCTACAAGGGTGGCGCGCCCGCGCTCCAAGACCTGATGTCGGGTCAGGTGTCGGTGATGATGGCCATCGGTCCGGAGTCGATGCCAATGGCCAAGGCCGGAAAGCTGAAGGCGCTCGCGGTCACCACCGCGAAGAGCTCGCCGGCCTACCCCGGTCTGCCGCCCGTCTCGCAGACCAAGGGCTTCGCCAACTTCGAATTGCTGCACTGGTTCGCCTTGCTGGCACCCGCCCGCACGCCAGAGCCATTCATCGCGCTGCTGAACAAGAACGTGAACGAGATCCTCCAGGAGCCGGACGTGAAGAAGAAGCTGATCGACATGGGCATGGAACTCGAAGGCGGCTCGCCGAAGAAACTGGCCGACACCATCACGCGCGACCGTCTCAAGTGGGAGAAGGTGATCGCTGAATCGAACATTCGGGTCGACTGATCCACGCAGCTGCCAAC
>NZ_JBFUCI010000223.1:0-10220 GCF_056405335.1 Variovorax sp. P1_H12_2 | reverse complement strand
TTATGCGGATAAGCATATTCACCAGTCGCCATGCGGGTTTCGAGGCGATTCGATGGCTTTTTCGGATAAGGCGAAACCGGGTCGGAAGGCGAGCGAAGCCAGGGAAGCGCGCGTCCGGGAGTCAGGGGAGCGGCCTTCGCGCCGCCGCGAAGGCCGCCTGGATGTCCTCGAGCCGCCGGCCGCGGGTCTCGATGCCGCTGCGCACCAGCATCAGGGCCGCCACGGCCATCGGCAGCGCGATCAGCAGCGCCGAGGCCGTGAAGTGCTCGAACACGCCGGCGACGCCGAAGCCGGCGCCGAGGATGCCGCCGAACTTCGAGCTGGCCGCGATCACGCCCGAGCCGGTGCCGCGCAGGTGCACCGGGTAGATCTCGGCCGCATAGGGGATCAGCATCGCGATCACGCCGCTGGAGCTCACCAGCAGCAGGGCCGTGGTCACGACCATCGCCAGGGCCGAATGCACCTGCGCCAGGCCGAGTGCGAAGAACACCAGCAGCGTGGCGGCCGTCAGGCCGATGAAGAGCACCAGCGCCTTGATGCTGCTCCAGCGGTGGTACAGCCAGATCACGAGCGCGATGCCGGGGAGGGCGAGCAGGGCGGAGCGGGCCAGCAGCGCGCTGGCGGCGCTGGCGTCCATGCCCATGCTGCCGAGGTTGGTCGGCAGCCACAGCAGGAAGCCGAAGTTGACCAGTCCCCAGGCCACGCCGCAGACCGCCAGGCCCCAGGTGACGCGCGCGTGGCCGCCGCGCAGCAATTGGGCGATGCCGCCGGCGGGGACCTCCTCCTCGGCCACCACCGCGGCGGCGACCGCGGCGCCCGTGCCTGACGGCTGCCCGCCTGCGAAGCGGGCAAGCACGGCGCGGGCCTCGTCGGCCAGCCCGGCATTCGACAGGAAGCGCGGCGACTCCGGGATGTAGCGGCCGAGGAACACGATCAGCAGGCCGGTCGGCAGGCCGAGCAGCCACAGCGCGCGCCAGCTGAACTCGGGCACCAGCAGGGCCGCCGAGCCGGCCGCCAGCAGGTAGCCGGCCGAGGTGCCGATGCCGCCCAACGCCACCAGCAGCCAGCCGCGGTGCGCCGCGGGCACGGTCTCGGCCATCAGCGTGAAGGTGATCGGCAGCAGCCCGCCGGCCGATGCGCCCATCAGGAAGCACATGACGAGGTTCCACTCGAAGCTGGGCATGGCGCCGCAGATCGCGGTGCCGATGAACATCAGGGCCGACAGCAGGATCGCCGAGCGGCGCCCGAACAGGTCCGCCAGCCGGCCCCAGAGCACCGAGCCGACGGTGGTGCCGGTGAGCGCCACCAGGGCCAGCACGCCGGCGCGCTCGCGGCTGATCTCGTATTCGTGCGTCATGCCCGGCATCACGAAGCCCAGCGTGGCCGGTTTCAGCACGTCGACCGCCAGCGCAACCACCAGCACGAGCACCAGCTTCCAGTGCTCGCGATTGAGCGGAACGCCGTCGGCCACGTGGAACTGCAGGTGGCTGTCGCCGTGCAGGCTCTTGCGCATGCCGGAGATGCGCGGCATCAGGCCATAGGCCGCGAGCAGCACGCCGAATGGGATCATCGCCATGCCGGTCAGCATGGTGGCGTCCATCTCCATGCCGACCATCTGATAGCCGGTGCTTCTGCCCATCATGAACATCGGCAGGTGCGCAAGCACGCCGCCGATGATGGCGACACAGCCGGTCCAGAAGGCGAGCGGATGGTGGAAGTCGAAGTTCTGGGGTTTCACGGGGCCTGCTTTCGGGCCCGGATGTTAGCCGTCCGCCGGAGGTCCCGGGAATTCAGCAGCAGCGGCCCGCACCCTGGCCGTAGCGGCGCTCGATCACCGTGGCGCAGTAGTCGTTGCGCGACAGCACCGGCGCACCCGGGTGGCGGGCGGCGGCGTGTTCGAGATAGCGCTCGTAGTCCGGCATGCCGAACACCTGGCGGCAGGCCGAGCAGACGCGGCGCCAGCGCGCGCCCATTGGGCGCCGGTCGTCGACGTCGAGGGCCTCGTTCATGGCGCTGCTCCCCGGGCGCCTGCCATCGGCGGGATCTCCTGGGCGGTCGGTCGGGCCTGCTTGAGCGCCTGCAGGCAGATCTTGGCCGCGAAGACGCACATGGCAAGCACCAGCAGCACGAAGAAGCTGCAGACGACCGCGTCGAGGGTGTTGTTGAAGGCCACGCGCTGCATCTCGGCGATCGACTTGGCCGGCGCGATCAGCGTGCCCTGCGCGGCAGCGTCGCCGAACTTGCGCGCCAGCGCCAGGAAACCGATGGCCGGGTCGGGATGGAAGATCTTCTGCACGCCCGCGGTGAGCGTGGTGACCAGCAGCCAGGCGGTCGGCACCAGCGTGACCCACACGTAGCGCTCGCGCTTCATCTTCACCAGCACGCTGGTGCACAGCAGCAGCGCGATCCCCGCCAGCATCTGGTTGCCGACACCGAACAGCTGCCACAGCGTGTTGATGCCGCCGAGCGGGTCGACCACGCCCTGGTACAGGAAGTAGCCCCAGAGGCCGACACAGAGCAGCGTGGCGAGGATGTTGGCGGGCAGGAACTCGGTGTTGCCGAGCGGCTTGTAGAGGTGGCCCAGCATGTCCTGGATCATGAAGCGGCCGACCCGGGTGCCGGCATCGACCGCAGTCAGGATGAAGAGGGCCTCGAACAGGATCGCGAAGTGGTACCAGAAGGCCTCCATCGACTTGCCTCCGAAGGCCTGGCCGAGTATCTGCGCCATGCCGACCGCGAGCGTCGGTGCACCGCCGGCGCGCGACAGGATGCTGGTTTCGCCGATGTCGATCGCCGTCTGGTTGATCATTTCGGGCGTGATCGTGAAGCCCCAGCCCGAGATCACCTCGGCCGCGTGGGCGGCGGTGGTGCCGATCACCGCGGCCGGCGCGTTCATCGCGAAGTAGATGCCGGGGTCGAGCACGCTGGCGGCGGTCAGCGCCATCACCGCGACGAAGGACTCGGCCAGCATGCCGCCGAAGCCGATGAAGCGCATGTGCGACTCTTTTTCGACCATCTTCGGCGTCGTGCCCGAGGAGATCAGGGCATGGAAGCCCGACACCGAGCCGCACGCGATCGTGATGAACAGGAACGGGAACAGCTTGCCCGAGAACACCGGGCCGCTGCCGTCGATGAAGCGCGTGGTGGCCGGCATCGCGAGCATCGGCGCGACGTAGTAGATGCCGAGCGCCAGCGCGACGATGGTGCCGATCTTCAAGAAGGTGCTGAGGTAGTCGCGCGGCGCCAGCATCAGCCACACCGGCAGGCTGGCGGCGATTGCGCCATAGCCGATCAGCGCCCAGGCCAGTTGCGGGCCGGTGAGGGTGAACCACGGCGCCCAGGCCGGGCTCTCGGCGACCACGCGGCCGAGGAAGATCGAGGCCAGCAGCAGGACCACGCCGAAGATCGAGGCCTCGCCGACGCGACCGGGCCGGATCAGGCGCATGTAGACGCCCATCAGCAGCGCGATCGGGATGGTGGCGAAGATCGTGAACAGGCCCCAGGGGCTGCCGGTCAGCGCCTTCACAACGATCAGCGCCAGCACCGCCAGGATGATGATCATGATCGCCAGCACGCCGACCAGCGCCAGCGTGCCGGGCACCGGGCCGAGCTCCATCTTGATCATCTCGCCGAGCGACTTGCCGTCGCGCCGCACCGAGGCGAAGAGCACGATGAAATCTTGGACCGCGCCGGCCAGGACCACCCCGGTGAGGATCCACAGCGTGCCGGGCAGGTAGCCCATCTGCGCCGCCAGCACCGGCCCGACCAGCGGCCCGGCGCCCGCGATGGCGGCGAAATGGTGGCCGTAGAGCACCCACTTGTTGGTCGGCACGTAGTCCATGCCGTCGTTGTGGCGCAGCGCCGGGGTGACGCGCGAGTCGTCCAGCCGCAGCACCTTGTCGGCGATGAACTTGCTGTAGAACCGGTAGGCGATGAAATAGACGCACAGTGCCGCGGTGACCAGCCAGACCGCGTTGACGCTCTCGCCGCGGCCCAGCGCCAGCGCGGCAAAGGAGAAGGCACCGAGCAGGGCGATCGCCGGCCACAGCAGCAGGGAGGTCAGCTTGTTCATGGCGCGGCTCCTGTCTCGAGGCCGCCGATTCGGACATGGCCGTCGGCATGTCTCCTTCGGCGGCAGCCATCTTCCTGCGGCGGCGGCCCCGGCGCAAGGCGCAGATTGAATCGGATTGCGACTGCCCGGAGTGGATAGGGCCTAAGTCATATGGACCCGGCGCCGCCCAGGCCCTAAGGTTCGTCGCTTCCGAAGTCGTCGAATAACAACCGGGGAGATGCCGTGCATCGGTCGAAAAGAGGTCAACTGGCCAGGCTGCGGGGCGAAACGGTGCGCTGCCGGCTGGCGGTGGCGGCCGCGCGCGAGGCGATGATCGAGTCGCTCGGCGACTTCATGTGCGGCAGCGGGGTGCCGCCGGGCGTGCAGGACATCCGGGCGCTCGACCGCCTCTGCGAAGCGCTGGAGGAGGCCGAGGCGGCCTATGCGCGCCGCCTCGCGGCCCCGCCGGAGCTGCACGTCGCCGGCTTGCAGCGGCGAGTGAGCTGAGCCGGCGGCTCAGAACGAGCCGACGGCCGAACCGAGCACGATCACGGCGACCAGTGCGATCAGCGCGCCGACGATGCCGACCATCACGATGTCGAAGTAGCTCTCGCGGTGCTTGGTGCCGCAGACCGCCAGCAGCGTGACGACCGCGCCGTTGTGCGGCAGGCTGTCGAGCGTGCCGGCACCGATCACCGCGACCCGGTGCATCAGCGCCGGATCGAGGCCGGTGGTGGCGGCCAGCTGCATGAAGGTGCCGCCCAGCGCGTCGAGCGCGATCGTCAGGCCGCCCGAGGCCGAGCCGGTGAGGGCGGCCAGGATGTTGGTGGACAGCGCCAGCGACACCAGCGGTCCGCCGCCGATGCCCAGCACCCATTCGCGCACCATCTCGAAGGCCGGCATCGCGGCCACCACGGCGCCGAAGCCCACCAGGCTGGCGACGCAGACCACCGGCAGCACCGAGGCATTGGCGCCGGCGTCGACCGTGGCGCGCAGCGAGGGCAGGCGCTTCCAGTTGAGCGCGACCAGCACCGCCATCGCCGCGGCGAGCGCCACCAGCACCGCCCAGACACCGCCCACGTTGGCCAGGCTGATGCCGCCGAAGCGGGGCTCGGCCAGGAAATCGGTGTCCATGCTCGGCAGCACCACCAGCGCCATCAGCAGGTTCACGAGCACCACCACCACCAGCGGTGCCAGCGCCACGACGATGCCGGGCTGGCCGGCGCCGTGTTCGCCGTGCCGGACCTCGGCCGGGTCGAAGCTGCCGGCCGTGGTCGCGCGCTCTCGCACCACCGGATCGACGGCGGCATCGATATGCGCGTCCGACGTCAGGGTGCCGAAGCTCTCGCCGGCGGCGCGCGCGCGGGACTCGGCGCGCCGCAGCCACCACATGCCGAAGCCTAGCATGATGGCCGAGGCGATCACGCCCAGTCCCGGCGCCGCGAAGGCGGTGGTGCCGAAGAAGGGCATCGGGATCGCGTTCTGGATCGCCGGAGTTCCTGGCAGCGCCGACATGGTGAAGGTGGAGGTGCCCAGCGCGATCGCGGCCGGCATCAGGCGCGCCGGTATGTCGGCGGCGCGGAACAGCGCCTGCGCCATCGGTGCGAGCACGAAGAAGGCGACAAACAGGCTGACGCCGCCGTAGGTGACCAGCGCGCCGGCCAGCACCACGGCGAGCATCGCGCGCTTGGGTCCCAGCTTCTCGGTCATGAAACGGGCGATGGTCTGCACCGAGCCGCTGTCGTCCATCAGCTTGCCGAAGACGGCGCCGAGCAGGAACAGCGGGAAGAACTGGGCCAGGAAACCGGCCGCCGCGCCCATGAAGGTCTGGGTCCAGTGCGCCAGCAGCGGTTCGCTGGCGAACAGCGCGGCGATCAGCGCGGCCGCCGGTGCCAGCACGAGCACGCTCCAGCCGCGGTACGAGAGCCAGATCAGCAGACCCAGGCCGAGGAAGATGCCAAGGAGTCCCATCGTTCAGACTCCTTCGAGCAGAGCGTCGAGATCGAGCGTCGAGCGCTTCCCGATGTCGCCCTTGTGTGCGTCGATGAACGCCTGCGCCGAGCGTCGACCTTCGTCGCGCAGCTTGCACAGGAAGGGCCACTCCGAAATCATCTTCGACGAGGCGCCAAGTTCGAGCATCGCGTCGGTGGCGACGCGGTGGATGCGCATGCGGGCCCAGGCCGCGCCTTCGCCCTTGCCCGGGTCCGCCACCTGGCGCAGCAGGGCGATCATGCGCAGTTCCTTCAAGAGCGGGGAGTTGAACGACAGCTCGTTGAGCCGGTCGTTGATCTCGCTCGCGCTGCGCGGCACGCCGGCCCGCTCGATCGGGTTGATCTGGACCAGGATCGTGTCGCTCGCCTGGCATTCGCGGATCAGCGGCGTCATCGTCGGATTGCCCGAGTAGCCGCCGTCCCAGTAAGGGTCGCCATCGATCTCGACCGCGTGGAACATCGTCGGCAGGCAGGCCGACGCCATCAGCACCTCGGGCGTCATTTCGGCATTGCGGAACACCCGGCCGCGGCCGGTGCGCACATTGGTCGCGGTGACGAAAAGCTTGATCGGCGAGGCCGCGAGGCGGTCGAAGTCGATCAGCTCGGCCAGGATGCCGCGCAGCGGATTCATGCCACGCGGATTCAGGTCGTAGGGCGACCACAGGCGCGTCGCCAGCTCTGCGGCCATGAAGGCCGGCGAGTTCTCGAGGCTCCAGGTGCCGGTGATCATGTCGATCCAGCCCCGCTTGAAAGGGCTGTACTTGGCCGCATCGGCGACGCCGCGCCAGAACTTGTCGAGCGATTCACGGGCGCCCTCGGCGCCGCCCGCCGCATGGCCGGACACCAGTGCCGCGGCATTCATCGCGCCCGCCGAGGTGCCCGAGATGCCGTCGAGACGCACCGATGGCTCCTCCAGCATGCGATCGAGAACGCCCCACGTGAAAGCACCGTGTGAACCGCCACCCTGCAAGGCAAGGTCAATGGGAACAATCTTCAATGGGCCCTCCTCAGGCGTTGTGGCGCACGGGACGTGCGGTTTTTGTTGGTTGGGGTGGATCCTAATTCCGAATCCGGCGGCCCGACCCGCCCACGGCAACGCAATTCGCGTGCCGGCAACTTCATGAAAGCTTCATGCGACCGACACGCGAATGTCATGAGGCGCCTGCAAGCGACGCTTCCTGCGGGGCTCAGCTCGTCACTCGCCGCACCACCACGCTCGCCTCCAGCCCCTCATAGGCCTCGGCGTCGCCGTACCAGCTGCCCGAGATCGGCGCCGCCAGGGCCGGGTCGCGGGCCACGCCGACGCGAATCAACTGGGTGCTCCCCATGAGATTGTTGGTGGGATCGAAGGCGATCCAGCCGGCGCCCGGCAGGTAGGCGTGCAGCCACGCATGCGTGCTGCCGGAACCGGTGACTGCCTGCCCCGGCTCCGCTTCGCCGGTGTCGAGTGCCGCGTCGTAGAGATAGCCCGACACGAAGCGTGTCGCGACGCCCAGGCGGCGCGCGGCTTCCATCATCAGGAGCGCGTAGTCGCGGCAGCTGCCGCTGCCCAGCGCCAGTGTCTGCAGCGGTGTCTGCGTGCCTTCCTCGTCGCGCGCGACATAGCGCAGGCTCTGGCCGATGTGCGCGTTCATGCGCGTCAGCACCTCGCGCGTGCTGTTGGGCTGGTCGGTATGGAGGAACTGGTGCGCCCAGCGGATCAGCGTGCCGTCGGGGTCGTCGTGGTGCGGTCGCAGGTAGTGCTCGAGATCGAGTCGTTCCTGTAGCGAATAGGCAAAGGGCAGCAGTTCCGCCGAAGGCTCCAGCGCCAGTTCATCCAGCCGTGCGGGCACGTGCTCGATGGTGAAGGAGCAGACGATGCGCAGCTCGGTCGCCTCGCCCATCGGCTGCACCAGCGCCACCGAGTTGGAATGCGGGTCCTGGATCATCCGCACGTAGGCCTTGGGGCTGACTTCCAGGTCGGTCGCGAGCACCCGCAGGTCGTGGCTGTCGCGCGGCCTGAACATCACGCGATGCAGCCCGAAGGTGACGGGCGTCCGGTAGCGGTAGACGGTGGTGTGGGTGATGTTGTACTGGATGACCATGGGACATTGTGGCCGCGCCGGCCTTTTCGTTCCATTTGGGGATGCGTCCGACCGGGACCAGGGTGTCGACCCCGCTCGACTACATGGCGCTGGCCAACCTCTGATCGGCCGCTCGCGCGCTGTCCAGCGCCTGCGCCAGCTTGAGCGGCAGCGGCAATGGCTCGCCGTGCCACCGCGCGGCCAGCAGCTCGGCGCACAGCGCGGCGAAGCTGAGTCCGCGCGAGCCGAGGGCGGTGCAAAGCCAGATGCCGTCGGCCAGCTGGGGCGACAGCGGGCCCACCAGCGGCCGTCGATCCGCCGARGCGCAGCGCACCCCGGTCCAGGCCTGGGTGGCGCCGTCCGCGAACGCGCGATCGAGCTGCGCTGCGGCCTCGGGCAGCAGCCGCGCCAGCCGCTCGCGATTGAAGGCGGTGTCAGCGGCGCGCGGCGAGGCATCGATGCTGTCGCGGTCGAAGGTGGCGCCTGTGCACCACAGGGCGCCCCCGGCCCCCGGCACGCCCGCGATCAGGTGGCCGTCGCCGTTCACCGGCGCGTCGGGCAGGCGCAGGCCGCCCGTCATGCGGCCCCACTCGACCTGGCCGCGCACGGGTTGCAGGGGAAAGTCGGGCGCCAGCGCGCGGCTCTCGAAGCCGGCCGCGATGACGACCCGGTCGGCCTCGGCCAGCAGTTTGCCGCTCGCGTCACGCAGGGCCCATTGCGGGCGGTCRGTGCCGATGCGCTCGATCCGTGCCACGCGACAGCCGGTCTGCACGCGGATGCCGGGCCGGGCGAGCCAGGCCTCGACCAGCCGCGCCGGCCGGACCCAGCCGGCGCGCGCATGCCAGAGGGCCGCGGAACCGGCCGGCAGGCCCGACGCGCGAAGCCGGTCCGCACCGGCATGCCACGACTCGTTGGGCCCTTGGGCGGACCAGCCGGCCGGCAGGCGATCGTCGCCGGCGGCCCGCCGCTCGAGCACGCCGCTCGCGCGCCAGTCCGAGCCTTCCACCAGCCACTGCGCCAACTGCTGCCAGGTGGCGCGAATGCCGGCGCGCGTCAGGCGCGAGAGCAGAGCGTCGTCGGGCGAGACATGCGGCGCCAGCAACCCGGCCGGCAGGCTGGATGCGCCGGCCGCCGGATGATCGGCTGCTTCGAGCACCTGCACCTCCCAGCCCCGGCGCGCCAGGCTGGCCGAGACCGCCGCGCCGGCCAGGCCGGCGCCGATGACCGCGCAACGGCCAGCCGTCGCCGGCTGGGTCGGTCCGGGCCCGCGCTGCCGGATTTGCCAGGCCGGCTCGAACACGCCTTGCAGACGGTCCCGCTTGGGCGGCAGGCCGGGCGCCTTGGTGAGCTGGAAGCCGTTTTGCGCCAGCGCGTCGCAGACCGCGCGCGCAATCGTCCAGGTGGCGAGCCGCGTGCCGCGCCGGGCGAAGCGCGACACCGCCTTGAGCGTGTCGGCCGACCACATGGCCGGATTGCGCTGGGGATTGAAGCCGTCGAGGAAGATGCTGTCGGCCTCGAAACGCTGGGCCCGCAGCATGGGCTGCACGTCGCCGATGCACAGCGTGAGCAGCACCTGTCCTTCGTCGAACGACAGGCGGTGGAAGCCGGGCAGCAGGCCGTGCCACTGCGCCGCCAGCGACTCGGCCAGGGGAAGAAGCTCCGGGTAGGCGGTGGCGGCGCGCAGCAGATCGTCGCGCGAGACCGGAAAGGCCTCGATCGAGACGAAGTGCAGCAGGTGCGGGCGCTCGGGATCCTCGCGCCAGGCCTGCCAGCTGGTCAGGAAACTGAGGCCGAAACCGAATCCGGTTTCGAGAATCCGCCATTGCGGCTGGCGGGCCCAGGCCGCGGGCAGGCCGCATCCGCCCAGGAACACCTGCCGGGCCTGCGCCGGAGCACCGCTTTCGGAGTGGTAGATGTCGTCGAATCGCGCGCTGCGCGGAATGCCGTCGGCGCGCCAATCGACGGGCTCGGCCATGGGGACGGAAACCCTAAAAGCTCAGGCGGCGGGCGGCGGCACGTAGCCCTGCGCGACGTCGGCGCCTTCACCGAAGAAGTGCTTTTCCATCTGCCGCGCCAGGTACTGGCGGGCGCGCGCATCGGCCAGGTTCAGGCGGT
>NZ_JBFUCI010000222.1:0-10252 GCF_056405335.1 Variovorax sp. P1_H12_2 | reverse complement strand
CGCCGGTCTCGCCCTGCGCCAGCAGTTCGCCGCGTTCGTTCATGATCTCCACGCGCACCAGGGGACTGGGCCGCCCTACGGACGACAGGCGCTCATCCCCCGCGATGCGGCCGAGGACGAAGTGCTCGGCCGGTGTCAGGAAGGAGATCGAGGCCGGGCATTCGGTCTGGCCGTAGCCGCCCATCATCACCGGGCCGAAGACTTCGATGGCGCGCTTGAGCTTCTCGACGGACATGGGCGCCGCACCGTAGAGGAAGTAGCGCAGCGAGGCAAAGTCGACCTTCTCGATGCTGGGAATGTCCAGCAGCTTGTAGATCACCGTCGGCGGCAGGAAGAGTTCGGTCACTCTGTGGCGCGCGATCGCCCCCAGCAGGAGCGCAGGGTCCGGCTTTGTCAGTACGACCACGGTGCCGCCGCGGGCCGTGCAGGGCACCGCGAGCATGCCGGCGGTGTGTGTGATCGGCGCCGCGGCCAGGTTCACCGGATATTCGTCGCCGCCGTAGCTCGCGGCCGTCATGAAGTGTGCAATGAAGGCCTGCAGGCTTCGGTGCGTGTTCATCACGCCCTTAGGGCTGCCCGTGGTACCGCCGGTGGGTGACACCGCGACCACGTCGTCCATGTCGCAGGCCACGTCGGGTCGGGTGGCAGCCACTGTTTCCGTCCAATCCGCCAGCGCTTGCGCACCGGGATGAAAGCCGTCCAGGCAGATCCAGCGCTGAACCTTCGGCAGGCGCTCGCGCAGCGCGTCGATCTGGGCGCCGAAGGCCTGCTGGAAGAAGACGATCTCGCAATCGAAGCTGTCGAGGATGTAGTGGTTCTCCTCGGAGGCATTGCGCACGTTGATGGGAATCCACGTCATGTTCGCGCGCCACAGGCCGAGGGTGCAAATCCATGCGGTCACGTCGTTGCCGGCCCAGACGGCGCCACGCGTACCCTTGGCGAATCCGTCCGCCAGCAGTTGGTTGGCGATGCGGCAGGAGAAGTCGCCGACCTCGTCGAAACTGTACTGTCGCTCATCCTGGATGTAGGCGATGCCGGTCGGGTTGATGCGCCAGCCGCGGTCGAAGAAATCGATGATGGCCATGGGGCCTCCTTTGGAATCTCGGGCGCGAGCGCATCCGCAGGGCCGGCGGCTGCCGGCCCGGGATGCCTCGCGAGAATGATCAGCGTGTCAGAGCTGCGTGACGGTGGCTCTCGCCAGCCCACGCTGCTCGAGGAAGCCCAACAGGTAGCGATGGCCCAGGGCCTTGGCGGCCGAGGCGAAGCCGACCTTGGCGGTGTCGTTGTCGATGAGCTTGATCGCAGCGGCCGCCTGCAGCACGCCGGTGGAAATGTAGGGCGTCAGGCCATGCACGGTGGCGCGCACGGCCGCGAGGTGACCTCGACCGATGGCGAAGTCGACGGTGCGCTGGATCGTGGTGCGCTCACGCGGCGGCATCTGCGGCGTCGTGGAGTCGACGAGATGTTTGACCACCGCATCCTGCTCGCCCTTGCTCAGGTGCTTGTATTCGGCCTCCCACTTCTGGCCGACCGAATGCACCAGCTTCATCACCTCGTTGTCATAGAAGCCGACGGCCGACGTGCAGGCCCGCACGCGCGAGTCCTGCTCGAAGAACACCGGCAGCGAGGTGCCGCCCCARGGCAGGCAAAAGATCGGCTGCATGAAGTCGGGCGAAGTGATGTTGTAGCTGGTGCCGGGCGCATGCTTGACCAGCTTCTTCTCCCACAGGTAGAGCTCTTGCTCGCGATACTGCCCGAAGATCGACGCGGTCGAGCCGACGGTGACACCCGAGCCGGCGCCGCGCGGGCCACGGCACAGGGTGGCGGTCTCGAGCGTATCCACGCCCTCGGTTTCGAGCGCCAGTTCGGCGGCGATTTCCGCGAAGGTGTACATGTAGGCGGTAGACGGCGCCACCAGCAGGCCCGCCTGGCGGAACAGACTGCCGAACTGCTCGCGGACTTGCAGGATGTAGGCCTGCTCCCCGGTGCTGTCGAGATAGTGGCAACCCGCCTTGAGCGCGGCTTCGACGGCCACCAGGCCGAAATCCACGAACGGGCCGACGGTGTTGCAGACGACCTTGGCGCCCGCGAAGGCTTTCGTCAGCGACGCGACGTCGTGGTCGCATTCGATGATTTCATAGGTCGCGGATTCCAGGCGGACCACACGCTGCGCCATCATTTCACGGGTGCGTCCGGCGCTGCGGGCGACTGCGGTGAAAGGAATGTTCTGGTCGATGAGCGCGTCCATGATGAGCATGCCGGTGTAGCCACTGGCTCCATAGACGACGACGGGGTGCTTTGCCATTGAGAGTCTCCTGTGTGAGTGTTGCGCTGCTTGAAGAAAGGGCCGAATGCCTCTGCCTGGCCGCCAGTGTCCTGATTTGCCGTGTGCCGCTCAATCACGGAAAGCCGGGAATTCATTCCAAGCATCGATTCACGGAATTCCGTGAACGACTGTCCTTCCCCCGCGCCAGATGGTTGCGCGAGACCTCCGCCGCCTTGACGCGCGCCGCCTTCGCCATCAGTACTTACCCGGAAGCCGCAATCGAAGTTCACAATGGGAGAATGGCCGCACTCCCGAAAGTCACCCGCCCGCTTCTGTGATGTTGTCCTATGCCCCAAGGCCGCTATTCCTGAAGCTGTGCGCTCCTCGTCCGGTTCCTCATGAAATCGAGCGCAATGCGGTCGCTGTGCTCCTTGCTCAGTCTGCGGCGAGCGTGGTGCTGGTCACTGCGCCAGCGGGATACGGGAAGTCCACCGCCATGGGGCAATGCCATCGTGCGCTGCATGAGCAGGGGATCCCGGTGGCGTGGCTGACGGTCGATCAGGACGACAACGATCCGGCGCGATTTGTCTCTCATCTGCAGTCGGCGCTGGCGCCCGTGTTTTCGAAGTTGCTTCCAGAGCGCGCGCTCGTCGAAGGCGACCATGTCGATGCGGCAGCAGGCAGCCGTGCCTACCAGCTGCTCAACGATCTGGCCGCGGTCCAAACCGGCTTTGTGCTGTTCGTCGACGATGTCGAACGTCTCGACAACCTCGAGGTACTGCACACATTCGTCCGCGTCATCGACACGCTGGGACCGGACCAGCGCGTCGTGATCGGCTCGCGTTCGATGCCAACGCTGGCACTGGGACGGCTTCGGGCGCAAGGGGCGTTGCTGGAGATCGATCGGAAGGCGCTGCGGTTCTCGATGGAGGATATGCGCGACTACCTCGCCGCCCGTCTGACCTCACCCATCGATGAGCTCGACCTGGCCATGCTCCAGACCCAGACCGATGGCTGGCCTGTGGCCTTGCAACTGGCGGCCTCGCTCATTGGCTCCGCGGGCGTCGATGCGGCTTTGCGCGGTACCGGGGAATTTTCACGGGCCATGGCAAGCTATCTTGCCGAAGACGTTCTCGCGAGACTGCCATCGCATCAGTTGGACTTTCTGCGGCAAACCGCCCTGTTCGAAACCTTCTGCGCCGCCATGTGCGATGCCGTCCTGGACCGCGAAGACAGCATGGTCCTGCTGCAAGGGATCGAACGCGAGAACATTCTCCTGTTTGCTGTTGAATCGGACGGCGGCGATTGGCATGAGTACCATCCGTTGTTTCTGGCATTCCTTCGCAATCAACCGGGTGTTCCGGTAGGCGAGTCAGCCCATGGGCTGCACGTGAGGGCCGCAAGGTGGTTGGCTCAGGAAGGTCGTTTGATACAGGCCATCCACCATGCGCTCGCAGGTGGGGCGGTCGAACTCGCTGCCCAGTGGATGGCGCTTTGCGCCTCCGAGATGATCAATACCGGCCAGATCGATGCCCTGGCCCAATGGGTCGCTTCCATCCCCGAACACTTGTTGGAAGCGCACCCGGACCTGGCCATTTCCGGCGCCTACGCAATGGCCCTCCGCCATCGCCACTCGGCTGCCRTTCGGCTGATCGACATCGTCGAACGCGTGGCTGCGTCGGATTCGCAAGTCGCCTCCGAGTTGGTGGGCGCAAGGCTGGCTGCTTATTCGTGGGGTGACGAGGTTCCGAAAGCCACGGCACTCGCCCTCGCCTGCGTGGGCGGCTCTGACGCTGCCCCACCGCGAACTCGCGGTTTGATCCTCAACGTGTCCGCCTACGCTTGTATTTGCCGAGGAGACTATGCACAGGCACTGCGCTATCTGGCCACCGCCAAGCGCGCCTATGTCGGCGAGATCCACGGGCTCAATCACACCCTGTGTTTCGAAGGGGCGATAGAGCTGCACCAGGGCAACGTCGGCGAAGCGCGCCTGCGCTTCGAGGCCACATTGCACAAGATCATCGACGCGGGCTACCGATTCACGGATGCGTCGGGTGTCGCTGCAGCCCATTTGGCCGAAGCCCTTTACGAACTGAACGACCTCCAGGCTGTAGAGCTTCTGCTGGAAGACTACCTGCCTACCATCCGGGACGCCTGCACCGCGGACTACGTGATCGTCGCCTTTCGTGTGGCGGCGCGCACGCACGCCTTGCGCGGGCGCACCCAGTC
Source organism: Variovorax sp. P1_H12_2 (assembly GCF_056405335.1). Classification (NCBI taxonomy): domain Bacteria; kingdom Pseudomonadati; phylum Pseudomonadota; class Betaproteobacteria; order Burkholderiales; family Comamonadaceae; genus Variovorax; species Variovorax sp. P1_H12_2. The sequence goes on along the minus strand of NZ_JBFUCI010000222.1, from coordinate 5,757 downwards.
TGCCCAACAGACGCTCTCCGAGATGCTTGACCTTGGCGACGCCTGGGGCATACCTCGTATCGCCTCGGCAGCCCGGCAGGAGAAGCTGAGACTGGCACTGCTGGGCGGCGACCTGGCGAGTGCGCGCCACCTCATGACGCTGATCGAGCAAAGCGGCGGCTGGAAGGCCGAGGCCGGTCAGTTCCTCCATGCCGACGATCTCGACGATGGCTTCATCGCGTCCGTGCGGCTCTCCATGCGCTCTGGCGCCGCGCCGTCGATGATCCACCGCGTGCAGGAGGCGGTGGCGCAGGCCGAGGCGGCCCATCACACGCGCCGTGCCGTGCGCCTGCGCTGCCTGTTGGCACAGGCCTACGAGGCCGCGCTCAAACGCCCGCAGGCGCTGGAGGTGCTCGAGCAAGCGCTGGATGTTGCCAGTACCAAGGGACTTGTGCGGGTGCTGGCCGAYGAACCCTGGCATCTTCAGCCCCTGCTGGAGGCGATGGCGACACGGGATGGCGTGCACCCCCTGCATCTGGCCGCGGTCTCCGGCGCCATGCGCCCCACCCTGACGGCGGTGCCCCCGGCGCCAGCCCAGAGTGCGACCGAAAGCCTGCTCAGCCAGCGCGAGCGCCAAGTGCTGCGCCTTCTGGCCGACGGACTATCGAACAAGGAACTGAGCCGCAGCCTGTTCATCAGCGAGAACACCGTGGAAAGCCACCTTCGTCGCATCAACGGCAAGCTGGGCGCGAAGAACCGCACGCAGGCAGTCACGCGAGCGCGCGAATTGGGTCTGATCTAGGGCCTGTTCGACCTATCGCTGTCGACCGGTGCCATGCGGCCGAGGAGATTGGCAAAGGCGTCCGCGCTCGGCTCAAGATCGCCAATGGTGTAGCCCCAAGCAGTTGCGAGTTTCTGCTGCCGGACAACGAAGAGGACTTCTCTCGCCCATGGGAACACTCGCCAGGGGTAACCAGCATGTACCTCCCATTCGGGGCGAACCCGGAGGCCGTGCCCGACTTCTCCAAGGATGAGTTGCTCCGCAGGCTGCGAGCTGCTCTAGGCGGCAATATTCCGGCTCCCTTGACCTCGTCAACTTCCAGGACCAGGACATCTGCCACGGTGACCAAGCCGCAATCCGCAATCAACACATGCGCCGGTGCTCTCTGTTCGAAGCAAAACGGCGGCCCGTTGGGCCGCCGTTGAGTTCCTGACCAGCGTTGTGCCGGAGTCGATCAGGGTTGCAGCTCGATCTCGCCCGGCCGCCAGGTCTTGTTGAACCACGGTTCCAGCGGACCGTAGAGGCGCAGCAGCGTGAACCAGCCCTTGCCCGGAATCGTCTGCACCCAGTTGTTCTCCATTCCCGCCGGGGCCTTCGGTCCGAAGTAGACGTCCACCGAGCCGTCCGCATTGGTCTTGACGCCCTTGCTCTGGCTGCTGACGCTCGGGGCCTTTTGGTCGGTTTGCACCATCGAGCGGGTCTGGTTGTCGTAGACGATGACCGACCAGAAATCCTTGACTGGGACGTTGGGCGGCAGGCGCAGTTTGTAGTTCTTGCCGCCATCCAACGGGTTGCCCTTCGCATCCTGGACCGACCAGGGGTACTGCGACCCACGGCCCACCATCTTTTCCTCCATCGCCGGCGTCACGGCGATGGCAAAGTAGTAAAAGAAAACGGCACCGTCCAGATTGCTGACACCGGGCGCCGACTCGAACTTGTATCCACCCAGGAACGGCAGGCGCCACGCACTGTCCGGATAGAAATACGCATCCTTCGGGCGAATCTTGAAGGCGATCGTGCGTGCCGTCACCGCGCCGATGTTGGCGGCGTCGGTGAGGATCTTCTTCATCCGCTCATCGGGAGCAAAGGGCTTGCCCTTGACGATGCCGATCGAGGCGAACAGGCCTAAGGTGGTCGGGTCGGAACCCTCCGCCGGCTCTTCCTGGATGACCTGGTTCAACAAGCTCCAGAACGAATAGTCACCCGGTGCGACGAAGTTCGATGGGAGCCCGGAGGCATTGACGAACTTCATCTGCGGCGGGTTGGCGGCTTCGGCCAAGGGATAGAGGCGCAGGTTCTTCTTGGCCGAATCGACCGCGGGTTGGGTGGAGCCGTCTACGAGGAAAGAGCGAAAGACGAAGTAGCTGCCGAAGGTGTTCGGCCGCAAGACGTGATACCCGGCTGGTATGTCGCCCTTGAATCCGGGCGGCAGCAGGAGGTACTTGCCGCCCTCGCCCTTGTCGGCCCCGGTGATGCCGATGTCGCCCACCCACTTGTACCAGAAGTCGTCGACCGTCCCGAGCACCTTGGGCGGAATCTCGGCCACCACCGGACCCTTGCTCGTGTCGACCCACATGAAGTTGTAGATCGTGTTGTCGTTGCCGGTCAGGGCGACGGTCTTCGAATCGAGCAGATTTTCCCAGATGACGTTGGTCTGGTTGTCGGGTCCGAACTTGCGCAGCGATTCGCGCATACCGGCCTGATTGACGATCGGGATCGCGAGCAGATAGGCCTGAAGGGCGCGCGAACGGTCCAGGTTGTCGTAGATCTTGTCGACAGTTTCAGCCGACGGGTAGCCGTAATTGAGGTTCAGCGTCCCGATCGAGGACTCGATCTTGTTCGGCACGGCGACGCCCGGCGCGATGGGTGTCGTCATCTTGTAGGGCTGCGCGGAAACCGTCGTGGCGACGGCGGCGGCGATCACCACGCCAAACAGTAGCTGTTTCATAACTTTTTGAATCCCCTTGTAGATCGATTGGCGGTTTTGGTTCTTTGACGTATCTCAGGCCACCCATTGATGGTCGCTAGCGACTGGTTTATGAGCAGACGCTTGTAGGTCCGGTTGTGGCCGGGACTTCGTCACAAAAAGGGATTCTAGGCATGGCGAGCCAAGGCTCCGCTGAAGCTCGCATCGCCTGGTTCCAATGCTACTTACGAACGACTGCGGCGCCGTTGGGCCCGGCGCAGCCCGCGCGGTAAACGCCATTGACGCAGGTGACCCTCGGGGGCGGGGGCTTCTTGACCACGACCGCGCCGTTCGGGCCGGAACAGCCCGCGCGATAAACGCCCCTGACGCACGCGCTCGCCGAGGCGTCCAACGGCAGCAGGGCCATCATTCCCAAAGCTGACGTCGCAGCCAGTAGATACCGGTATTTCAAAGCTTGCTCCCTGATAAAGGCTGGCGAACGCCATGGATACCCGCCGTTTCGTCCTGCGCAGACCATACTGATAAAAGCATCCGCGCGCACCTTCCCTTTCGGGCAGTAGCCTTGCTCCGGCGCGCGCAGGGTGCGCCACAGTCGCCTCGTCTCGCCGCCGGCCGATGCCAAGGCTACCAGCGCACCTTCATGCCGATCGACGCCTGCACTGAGGACTTCACGGAGGCATCGCCGCTGATGTTCCACAGATGCCCAATTTCGCCGTAGAGGCTCGTCGTTGGTGTCAGTGCCAGGGTCGCTCCAGCGGCCACCTCGCCAGCGCTGTAGCTGCCTCCGCTCGCCATCGCGGTCACTCCCGACGGGCCGATGAACGCGGCCACATCGTCCCCGACGCTCGCGTGGTACAGGTTCACGCGCCCATAGGGCTGCAGCCGACCGGCCCCCGTGGCGAGGTCGCCCTTCACGCGCACGCCCAGGCGCCCGATCCAGCCATTGCCCGGGTCCTGCTGCACGCGTGCGCCACTCAGTATCAGGTCGTCGAAGCTGCTGTGCTGCCACGCGAACTGCGCCTGTGGCTCGATGCTCCAGCGCGCGTCGAGTGCGAACGCCTTGCCCGTCTCCACCGAAGCCATGAGGCTGCTGGCCTTGCCCGAGACTCGGGGGTTGATGTCCGGACGCACGTCATAGCGCTGGCTACCGCCTTGCAGCACGCTGTCGACATACCAGCCATTGGCGTCCATCCAGGTCGCATAGGCACCCAGGTAGCGTGACTGCAGGTTGTTGCTGCCCACCCGCGCGGTGAGCCCACGCGCATTGCCGGTGACGTCGGCGTTGCCGTCCAGAACCCCGACATAGACGCCGGCGCGCCAGTTGTCTTTCACCAGCAAGTCRCTCCCGGCCTGCACGCCGCTCACCTGCCCGTCGGTCCGAGCGTGTGCGATGCCCGATTGCTCCATCCCCAGGTCGGCATACACCACGCGCGCCCACGCCCGGCGCGTGCTCGCATTCGGCGTCTGGTCGTCAGGCCCGTTGTGGGACTCGCCCGCCGTGGCCGCGGGAGCCTCATCCCCCATGCGCCGATGCAGGTTGCTCAGCATGGCCAGGTCGGATCGCCGCAGCTGCGCCGGCAAGGCGGCCAGCAGAGGCACTTCGGCGCGATAGGTGGGCACTTGAACGGGCGGAACCGGCTGGGGCTGCGCGGGTTGCTCGGGTAGCGCCGACTGCTCCGGAGGCGCGGGTTGGATCGGGGGGATGGACGGCGCGGTCGAGCGCAGGTACCAGTTTTCCCCCGCGCCAAGCAGGTCGGCCGCATAGAGGCGGTACTCGAAGGCCCCCGCGTCCACATGGCCGCCGGCCAGGCTGAAGGCGCTCTGGGTCGTCTGCGCGGTAGTGGTCGCTCCATTGCGTCCACTCACCACCTCGATGCCATTGCCCGTGGTGAGCATGCCGAGGCCTGCGATGCTGGCGATCTGGATCGTGGTCTTGCCGCTGGCTTTGGCCGCCGCTCCGTCGAGCACCAGCCTGTCGCTCACGCTGGCGCTGCCGGCGAGACCGGTGCCCAGCCTCAGGAGGCCGGTATTGCCCACATAGGCGCCGCTGGTCGTGAGCGTGCTGCCCGCTGCGGCGCCGACCAGGCTGACCGTTCCGCTGTTGGTCAGTGCCGCCACGCGTTGATCGAGGCCACTGGTGTCCAGGGTGGCGCCTGTCGCTACCGTGTGGGCCGAGGCGGCGCTGAGCGTGTGAGCCGCGCCAGTGCGCAAGGTGCCCGCGGCCACCGTGGTGGCACCCGTGTGGGCGTTGGCGCCCGAGAGCACCAGCGTGCCGCTGCCGTTCTTGGTGAGCGCCCCGCCACCGGAGATGACACCCGACAGAGTTTCAGTGAAGGCGCCGGTATCGACGATCGGATCATGAGTGCCGGTGAGCACCACCGCGTTGGCCAGGTTCAAGCCATCGGCCGCAAATCCCAGCGTGGTTCCTTCGTCCATGGCCAGGGGCCCGCTGCCGAGCGCGGTGTTGTGACCCACCGAAATCTGTCCGCCCTTGAGCGCCGTGCCGCCGCCGTAGGTGTTGGCGCCGGTCAGCGTCAGCGTGGCGCTGTTGAGCTTGGTGACGGTACCGGTCCCGCTGATCACGCCGCCGAAGGCGACGTCGTCCGAGCGGTTGAACGCCAGCGTGCCGTTGTTGGTCACGTGGCCGACGATCGATCCCGTCGTCCCTGCATTGCCCAGCTGCAGGGTACCGCCACTGATGGTCGTGCCGCCGGTATAGCTGTTGGCGCCGGCGAGGACCAGCGTGCCCAGATCGGTCTTGTCGACTCCTCCGGCACCGGCGAGTTCCGACACCACAGTGGCCACGTAGCCCGCTCCCGGCGCCGTGCCGTCGCCCACGCGCAGGGTGTTGCTGCCGGCAGCCAGCGTGATCGGGCCGCCTTGCACGACGTAGCCGTTGGTCGCGAACTGCATGCCGCCGGAGATGACCGCCCCCAGGCTGTTGTCCACCGTGACGGTACCGGGCACGGCGGAGAAGATCGCAAAGTTGCCGTTCGTATAAGGCGCATTGACGGCCCCGGTCACCTCGGTCCAATTGTCGTTGCCGGCCGAGGCCTGCCAGATGCCATTG
>NZ_JBFUCI010000221.1:0-10279 GCF_056405335.1 Variovorax sp. P1_H12_2 | reverse complement strand
GCGAGGGGGCCGGTGTCGTGGTGCTCGAGGAGTACGAGCGCGCCAAGGCTCGCGGTGCCAAGATCTACGCCGRAGTCTCCGGCTTCGGCATGAGCGGTGATGCTTTCCACATGACCGCCCCCAACGTCGACGGCCCGCGCCGCTCGATGGCGATGGCGCTAGCCAACGCCGGGGTCAATGCCGACCAGGTGCAGTACATCAATGCCCACGGCACCTCGACGCCGCTGGGTGACCTGAACGAGACCAACGCGATCAAGAACGCCTTCGGCGAGCATGCCCGCAAGCTGGTCGTGAACTCGACCAAGTCGATGACCGGCCACCTGCTGGGCGGCGCCGGCGGCATCGAGTCGGTGTTCACCGTGCTGGCCCTGTATCACCAGAAGAGCCCGCCGACGATCAACATCTTCAACCAGGATCCGGAGTGCGATCTCGACTACTGCGCCAACGAGGCGCGCGATCTGAAGATCGATGTCGCGGTCAAGAACAATTTCGGCTTCGGCGGCACCAACGGCACGCTGGTGTTCAAGCGCGTTTGATACTTCCCTACCCATGCACAGCGCCCCGTCGGTGAACTATCCGGTGGGGCGTTCGCGCAAGGCGGAGCGGCTCCTGATGCTGCTCTGGGTGCTCGGCGTCGGCTGTGTCACGCTGGCCTGCGTCCGATCGGGCGGCGAGCTCGACTGGCGGCAGGCGATGCTGGCCTTCAGCGCCGTCGTTGCCGGGGTGGCCGGCTGGACCGGCGTCCTGCGTTCTTCTGCTTCGGCGGAACTCCAGTTCGACGGTCAGGCCTGGGCGATCACGGGCGGCGCTGCGCAACGGGCGGCCTGCGCCAGCGTCGCCCTCGACCTGCAATCCCTGCTGCTGGTGCGCCTCGCCGGGCCTGCCCGGGCTCGGCGCTGGATCTGGCTCGACCGCCAGGCCATGCCGGAGCGCTGGCCCGACCTGCGGCGCGCGCTCTATTCGCGTGCCGGTGCGGCCGAGCCGGTCCCTCGTCCGGACGGCTCGGCGCATCATCCTTCGCCATGACCGCTTCGCTGCCTCCCGAACCACCGGACACCGGTCCGGGCGACGCGCCCGCCGCTGCCAGGCCGGGCGAGGTCGACTTCCAGCTGGTCCAGCGCACCGTGGCGGGCGACCAGAAGGCCTTCGAGCTGCTGGTCATCAAGTACCAGCGACGGATCGAACGCCTGATCGGACGCATGGTGCGCGACGTCAACCTGGTCGAGGACATCGCCCAGGAGACCTTCATCCGCGCCTACCGCGCGCTGCACCAGTTCCGCGGCGAGGCACAGTTCTACACCTGGCTCTACCGGATCGCGGTCAACACCGCCAAGAAGGCGCTGGTCGACATGAAGCGCGACCCGACCATCTCCGAAAGCGCCCTCCGAGCGTCTTCTGACGACGAGGATGAAACTTACCGGCCCGGAAACGAACCAATCAGCGACGAGACCCCCGAATCCGTGATGGCGGCCAACGAAATCGCCGCTGCGGTCGAAGCGGCGATGGAAGCGTTGCCGGCCGAGTTGCGGCAGGCAGTGACGCTGCGCGAAATCGAGGGCATGAGTTACGAAGAGATCGCCGAGGTCATGAACTGTCCGATCGGCACGGTGCGGTCGCGGATCTTTCGCGCCCGCGAAGCGATTTCGGTCCGGGTCAAGCCCTTGCTGGACAACCAGTCGGGCAAGCGTTGGTAAGCAGGTGAACAAGATGAACCAAAGAAACACAGTCCAAGAGCAGGTTTCCGCGCTCGCCGATGGCCACTTGCGCGACGACGAGTTCGCGCAGGTGATCGGCCGACTCTGCGTCGACGACGAATTGCGCGCGACCTGGCAGACCTATCACGTGGTGGGCGACATCTTGCGTTCGGGTGGCCACGCCGCTTGCAGCGACACTTCGATTTTCCTGTCGCGCTTCCAGAGCCGTCTCGCGGCCGAGCCGGTGGTGCCGGCCCTGCTGCCGGTGCCGCCGGAGCCCAGGTTGGTGCAGCGACGGGTCGAAGCCGCCAACGAACCGGTGTTCCGTTGGAAGCTGGTGGCCGGCGCGGCCTCGCTGGCGGCGGCTGCGGCGATCGGATGGAACTGGGTCGGCGTTGCGGATTCCCGCCCCACCGGCGCCCAACTGGCGCTGCAGCAGGCAGCACCGGCCGTGTTTGCCACGGCCGAGGCACCGACTCAGGCGGCCCCGAACTTCGCATCGACCCGGGTCACGATCGGCAGCGGCAATCCGCAGGTCATGCTGCGCGATCCACGGCTGGACCAGTTGCTCGAAGCGCACCAACAGGCAGGAGGAGCTTCGCAGATGCCCTCGGGATTCCTGCGCAACGCCACCTTCGATCGGCCGTCGCGCTGACGCGCGCGCCGTCAGTCCTTGCGATGACTCATTCGATGCCGATCTCCGCGCGCGGGTTCCTGGTTCTGGTGGCCGCGCTGTGCATGGCACAGGTGTCGCTGGCCCAGGGCCGAAGCCCTTCGCCGTCCGTGCAGAGCGTACCCAGCGCGACCGGCGGCGACGCGCCCGCGATGGGCGTGGTCGAGTGGCTGCAGCGCATGCATGCCGCCGCGCGCCAGCGCAGCTATGTCGGCACCTTCGTGGTCTCTGTGCCGGCCGGCAACCTGTCGAGCGCACGGATCTGGCATGTGTGCGAGGGCGACCTCCAGATGGAGCGCATCGAGGCCCTGTCGGGTCCGCCGCGCTCGACCTTCCGGCGCAACGACCAAGTCGTGACCTTCCTGCCGGAGTCGAAGATCGTCAAGCGCGAGAAGCGCGAGAACCTCGAGCTGTTCCCGAACCTGTCGGGCATGCCCGATTCATCGATCGCCGAGTCCTACGGCGTGCGCGTGATCGGCAAGGACCGGGTGGCCGGCTTCGATGCCGACGTGATCCAGATCGAGCCGCGCGACGCCTTGCGTTTTGGCTACCGTGTCTGGAGCGAGCGGCGCTCGGGCCTGGTGATCAAGCTGCAGACGACCGACCGCGACAGCAAGGTGATCGAGCAATCGGCCTTCTCCGAACTCCAGCTCGATGCACCGGTCAAGATTCACGCGCTGACGCAGATGATGGGCAGCACCGCGGGCTACCGGGTCGAGAAGTCGGAGCTCGAGCGCACCACGGCGCAACGCGAAGGCTGGGCGCTCGGCAAGCCGGTGGCGGGCTTCAGGCCGGTCAGTTCCTTCCGCCGCCCGATGGGGGGCGACGGACAGGGCTATACGATGCAATGGACTTTCTCGGACGGGCTGGCGACGGTCTCGCTTTTCATCGAGCCTTACGACGCGCAGCGCAAGCCCGAGGAAGTGCTGCTCGCACTGGGTGCCACTCACACGCTCACGCGTCGAATGACGGACAAGGATGGCGATTGGTGGCTGACCGCCGTCGGCGAAGTCCCGCCGCAGACGCTGGATGCGTTCGCGCGAGGCCTGGTCCGTTCGCGCTAGGCAGTTTTTGTCTCTCCAACGAAAGAAACCGATGATGCTCAAGATCAAGGGGAACACCTTCCGTTCGGCCCTGATGGCCTGCGCGTTCGCGCTCGCTTCGACCACCGCGCTGCTGCCGGCAACGCCTGTGCACGCGCAGGCACGGGCCCTGCCCGATTTCACCGACCTGGTCGACCAGGTCGGCCCGTCGGTGGTCAACATCCGCACCATCGAGAAGGTCGCCCAGGGCGGCGGCAGCGGCGAGCCCGACGAGGAGATGCAGGAGTTCTTCCGGCGCTTCTTCGGCCAGCCGATGCCGGGCATTCCGCGCCAGGGTCCGCGCCCGAACCGGCCGCAGGCGCCCGACGAAGAGCGTCCGCGCGGCGTCGGCTCCGGCTTCATCCTGTCGTCCGACGGCTTCGTGATGACCAATGCGCACGTGGTCGACGGCGCCTCCGAAGTGCTGGTGACTCTGACCGACAAGCGCGAGTTCAAGGCCAGGATCATCGGCGCCGACAAGCGCACCGACGTCGCGGTCGTGAAGATCGACGCCACCGGCCTGCCGGCGGTCAAGGTCGGCGACGTATCGAAGCTGCGCGTGGGCGAGTGGGTGATGGCCATCGGCTCGCCCTTCGGCCTCGAGAACTCCGTCACGGCCGGCATCGTCAGCGCCAAGCAGCGGGACACCGGCGACTACCTGCCATTCATCCAGACCGACGTGGCCATCAATCCCGGCAACTCCGGCGGCCCGTTGATCAACATGCGCGGCGAAGTGGTGGGCATCAACAGCCAGATCTACTCGCGCTCGGGCGGCTTCATGGGCATCTCGTTCTCGATCCCGATCGACGAGGCCAGCCGCGTCGCGGACCAGCTGCGCTCCTCGGGCCGCGTTTCGCGCGGGCGCATCGGCGTGCAGATCGACCAGGTCACCAAGGATGTGGCGGAGTCGATCGGCCTGGGCAAGGCGCAAGGCGCGCTGGTGCGCGGCGTGGAGTCCGGCTCGCCGGGCGAGAAGGCCGGCATCGAACCCGGCGACATCATCACCAAGTTCGACGGCAAGCCGATCGAGAAGCCGAGCGACTTGCCGCGCCTGGTGGGCAACACCAAGCCCGGTACCAAGAGTTCGATCACCGTCTTCCGTCGCGGCAGTTTGCGCGACATCAACGTGACCATCGCGGAGATCGAACCCGACAAGCCGGCGAAGGTCGCGGCCGATCGCAACGAACCTGCGGCGAAGCCCTCGGCTTCGGCTGCCGCCAAATCGATGGGGCTCGCGCTCAGTGATCTCACCGAAGCGCAGAAGAAGGAGCTCAAGCTCAAGGGTGGCGTGCGCATCGATGCCGCCACCGATGCGGCCGCTCGCGCGGGGCTGCGCGAAGGCGATGTGGTGCTGGCGGTGAGCAATGTAGAGGTTGCGAATCTCAAGGAATTCGACGCCGCACTCGCCAAGGCCGACAAGAGCAAGCCGGTCAGTCTGCTGTTCCGCCGGGGCGATTGGGCCCAGTACGCGCTGCTCCGGCCGGCTCGCTGATCGGGCCAGGCCGGTGCCGGGCCGCTCCCAAGCCGGCCTGCGGCCCCCTCGGGGGGGCAGCGACCCACATGAAGTGGGGGAGCGTGGGGGCCATTCAGGCGTCAAGTGGCCCCACCCCGCAGTCGGGTTTGGGGCCATTTTTTGGCCGCTGTCGCGCGTCAACCGCACCGTCCAAGAAATTTTTTTGACAGTTCGCGTGATCGATTTTGGTTGGCGATCACTAACTTAAAAGGCCTCTAACGATGAATTTCGGTAGAATAGAGCTCCTCCGGACCCCACTCGTCGCATAAGCGATCCGAGGTGCTTCACGATGCGAGATACCCGCTGCCCGTCCACCGGCGCTCCACAGTTCGCCCACAAGTTGTTAAGCGATTGCTCCACCGATCCTGTTGATAAGTTGTTCATAAGTCGCATGTTGCTGACCTGCAACGACCCCTCCCGGGCTTTGGCCCGGCTGTACGCGCCCCCCTTTTTGCCTACAATGAAGTCCCAACTACTGCAGTTGCCATTGCTTGTTGGTTCAGGGCGCGTCTCTTGGGGACGCGCCCTTTTTTCTTGCCTGTCGCCTTCTGCGCACGAGCCAATTCAAGTACTTAAGCGTTCCCGTTGATGAATCACATCAGAAATTTTTCGATCATTGCGCACATCGATCACGGCAAGTCGACGCTTGCCGATCGCTTGATTCAACGCTGTGGCGGTCTCGCCGAGCGCGAGATGGAAGCGCAGGTTCTCGACTCGATGGACATCGAGAAAGAGCGTGGGATAACCATCAAGGCACAGACCGCCGCGCTGCACTACAAGGCCAAGGATGGGCAGGTCTACAACCTCAATCTGATCGACACGCCGGGCCACGTCGACTTCTCGTATGAAGTGAGTCGATCGCTGTCGGCATGCGAAGGTGCATTGCTCGTCGTCGATGCGAGCCAGGGTGTCGAAGCGCAGACGGTGGCCAACTGCTACACCGCGCTCGACCTCGGCGTCGAGGTGGTGCCGGTGCTCAACAAGATGGATCTGCCGAACGCGGACCCCGACAACGCGCGCACCGAGATCGAAGACGTGATCGGCATCGACGCGACCGATGCGATCCCGTGCTCCGCGAAGACGGGCATGGGCATCGAGGAAATTCTCGAGGCCGTGGTCGCCAGGATGCCGGCGCCGCGCGGCAACCCCGACGGTCCGCTGCGCGCGATGATCGTCGACAGCTGGTTCGATCCCTACGTCGGCGTCGTGATGCTGSTGCGCGTCGTCGACGGCCGGCTGGTCAAGGGCGAGCGCATCAAGATGATGGCGTCGGGTGCGATGTACAACGCCGACAACATCGGCGTGTTCACCCCGGCCAACGAGCCGCGCGCCTCGCTCGAGGCCGGCGAGGTGGGCTACATCATCGCGGGCATCAAGGAGTTGCAGGCCGCGAAGGTCGGCGACACCGTGACGCTGATCAAGCCCGGCACCGGCGGCGCCGCGGCCACCGCGACCGAGGCGCTCCCCGGCTTCAAGGAGATCCAGCCGCAGGTGTTCGCCGGGCTCTATCCGACCGAAGCGAGCGAGTACGACTCGCTGCGCGACGCGCTCGAGAAGCTGAAGCTCAACGACTCCTCGCTGCGCTACGAACCCGAAGTGAGCCAGGCGCTGGGCTTCGGCTTTCGCTGCGGCTTCCTCGGCCTGCTGCACATGGAGATCGTGCAGGAGCGGCTGGAGCGAGAGTTCGACCAGGACCTCATCACGACCGCGCCCAGCGTGGTCTACCAGGTGGTCAAGAACGACGGCGAAGTGATGATGGTGGAGAACCCGTCGAAGATGCCCGACGTCGGCAAGATGGCCGAGATCCGCGAGCCGATCGTCACCGTGCATCTCTACATGCCGCAGGAATACGTCGGCGCCGTGATGACGCTGGCCAACCAGAAGCGCGGCGTCCAGCTCAACATGGCCTACCACGGCCGCCAGGTGATGCTGACCTACGAGATGCCGCTCGGCGAGATCGTGCTCGACTTCTTCGACAAGCTGAAGTCGGTCAGCCGCGGCTACGCCTCGATGGATTACGAGTTCAAGGAATACCGGGCCTCGGATGTCGTCAAGGTCGACATCCTGCTCAACGGCGAGAAGGTCGACGCGCTGTCGATCATCGTCCACCGCAGCCAGAGCCAGTACCGCGGCCGGGCCGTGGTGTCGAAGATGCGCGAGATCATCTCGCGCCAGATGTTCGACGTCGCGATCCAGGCGGCCATCGGGGCCAACATCATTGCGCGTGAGACAATCAAGGCGCTGCGCAAGAACGTGCTCGCCAAGTGCTACGGCGGCGACATCACCCGCAAGAAGAAGCTGCTCGAGAAGCAGAAGGCGGGCAAGAAAAGAATGAAGCAGATCGGCTCGGTCGAGGTCCCGCAAGAGGCCTTCCTTGCCATCCTGCAGGTAGAGGACTGATGGACCACCCCCGAAGCGGCTGCGGCGCCGCCCCCTCCAGGGGACGATACCTGCGGCCCGAAGCCGGTTCCGCGGTATCCCCGGCCCCTGACTGCGACGGATTCGTGGGCCATGGGTCGCGCAGCACACAAGAAAACTAAGATGGCATTTCTCACTTCCCTGATTCTCGCGGCCTTCGTCGGCTACATCGGCGCCTGGTATTTCGGCGTGGTCGAAGGCAACTTCGCACTGCTGCTGTTCCTGGCGACCGTGGTCACCGGCCTCTTCTGGCTGGCGGAGCGCTTCTATTTCCTGCCGAAGCGCGCCCGCGCCGCCGAGGCGCTCGACGCCTCGCTGGCCCAGCGGCGCGAGGAGCTGGCGCGCCAGGGCATCACGCAGGTCGACACGGTCGACACCAAGGCCCGCGAACGCCTGATCATGCAGCCGTGGTGGCTGGACTGGACCGCCGGGCTGTTCCCGGTGATCCTCGCGGTGTTCCTGCTGCGCTCGTTCCTGTTCGAGCCGTTCAAGATCCCGTCGGGCTCGATGATGMCGACACTGCTCACGGGCGACCTGATCCTGGTGAACAAGTTCGTCTACGGGCTCAGGCTGCCGGTGAGCAACACCAAGATCACGGATGGCCGCCCGCCGGCGCGCGGCGACGTCATGGTGTTTCGTTATCCGCCCAAACCGAGCATGGACTACATCAAGCGCGTGGTCGGCGTGCCGGGCGACGAGGTCGCCTACCTGAACAAGAAGCTCACGGTCAACGGCGAGCCGGTCCCCAAGGTGTCGATTCCCGACTACTTCGATGAGGAGACGATGCGCTACCTCAAGCAGTACACCGAGGATCTGGGCGGCAAGGAGCATCGCCTGCTCAACGACGACACGCGCCGCGCAGGGCTTTCCGAGGTCGAGATCATGCAGTTCCCGAACCAGGAAAATTGTCGTTACAGTGTCGAGGGCGTGGTGTGCAAGGTGCCCGAGGGACACTATTTCATGATGGGCGACAACCGCGACAACTCGCTCGATTCGCGCTACTGGGGCTTTGTTCCGGACCAGAACATCGTCGGCAAGGCCTTCCTGGTGTGGATGAACTTCGGCAACCTCAAGCGCATCGGCACATTCCAATAAGCATCCGGATTTTCATCGAGGGGAAGAGGGCATGAGAGCAAGGCAGACAAGACATCAACAGCGCGGAATCTCTTTCATCGGGCTGCTGTTCGTCGCCATCGTGCTGGCCTGTGCCGGCGTGGTTCTGGCGCAGGTGATCCCGACCCTGATCGAGTATCAGGCGATCACCAAGGCAGCCAACAAGGCCAAGGAAGGCACGACGGTGCCCGAAGTGCGGGCCATCTTCGACCGCGCCCAGGCCATCGACGACTTCAAGTCGRTCAGCGGCAAGGACCTGGATGTCAAGAAGGACGGCGACAAGGTGGTCGTGTCTTTCGCCTACGACCGCGAGATCCACCTGTTCGGCCCCGYCTACCTCGTGCTCAAGTACCAGGGCCAGTCCCGTTGACGTTCTCCCTGTGACCGACGGCGGCCTCGTTGCGCTGCAGGGGCGCCTCCAGCACACATTCGCGGATGCGCGGCTGCTGCAGCTCGCGCTGACGCATCGCAGTTTTTCAGCCGACCACAACGAGCGGCTGGAGTTTCTCGGCGATTCGGTGCTGAACCTGGCGGTCTCGCACCTCCTGTATGTGCGTCTGGCGACGCTGCCCGAGGGCGACCTGTCGCGGGTGCGGGCCAACCTCGTCAAGCAGGACACCCTGCATCAGCTGGCGCTCAAGCTGGCGCTGTCGCCTTTGCTGCGCCTGGGCGAGGGCGAGGCGCGTTCGGGCGGCCAGAATCGGCCCTCGATCCTGGCCGATGCGCTGGAGGCGGTGATCGGCGCGGTCTACCTCGATGCCGGCTATGGCGCGGCCCAGGCGCTGGTGCACCGGCTCTACGAATCGGTCGCGATCAGCCCGCGCATGGACGCGGCCTCCAAGGACCCGAAGACCGAATTGCAGGAATGGCTGCAGGGTCACAAAATGAAGCTGCCCGCCTACCGCGTCGTCGGAACGCTGGGAGCGGCACACAAGCAAACTTTCGATGTCGAGTGCGAGGTGCCCGACCTGGGCCTGCGCGAACGCGGCATCGGCGGCTCGCGCCGCGCCGGTGAGCAGGCCGCCGCGGCGGCCATGTTGATCCGGCTCAAGGCGCGCGGCGCGAAGGCAACCCCATGAACGAAGCGAACGAATCCATCCTCCCCCCGCCCGATGACGGGGCGGGAGGCCCCCGGCGCTGCGGCCTGGTGGCCATCGTCGGCAAGCCCAATGTGGGCAAGTCGACGCTGCTCAATGCCCTGGTCGGGCAGAAGATCAGCATCACCTCGCGCAAGGCGCAGACCACGCGGCACCGCATCACCGGCATGCGCACGCTGGGCGCGACCCAGTTCGTCTTCGTCGACACGCCGGGCTTCCAGACCCTGCACGCCAATGCGCTGAACAAGTCGCTCAACAAGACCGTGCAGGGCGCGGTGGGCGATGTCGACCTGATCCTTTTCGTGGTCGAGGCCGGCAGTTTCACGCCGGCCGACGAGCGCGTGCTCAGGCTGCTCGGCAAGGGCATCCCGACCGTGCTGCTGGCCAACAAGCTCGACAACGTGCACCGTCGCGGCGACATCGCCCCCTGGCTGCAAACCATGCAGCAGAAGCACGAGTTCGCCGAATTCGTGCCGATGTCGGCCAAGAATGCGAAGGATGTCGAGCGCCTGTTCGGCATCTGCGAGAAGTACCTGCCCGAACAGGACTGGTTCTACGCCGAGGACGAACTCACCGACCGCAGCGAGAAGTTCCTGGCCGGGGAGCTGGTGCGCGAGAAGCTCTTCCGCCTGACCGGCGATGAACTGCCCTACACCTCGACCGTCGTGATCGACAAGTTCGAGGAGGAG
>NZ_JBFUCI010000220.1:0-10283 GCF_056405335.1 Variovorax sp. P1_H12_2 | reverse complement strand
CGTCAATCTCGTGTTCGAGCCAAGCGACACTCTTCTCGCTGATCTTGATGCTGCTCGGCAGCAGCCCCTTCTCCATCTGCGCGTAGACGCTGCCATGCGAGAGGCCGGTCTTGTTGCGCACGGGTGCCATGCGGATGGGACGGGGAACTTGCTTTTCTTTGGTGCTCATGACCACTCCAATCTGGTTGATGGAGTGGTCTGGAATTTCCAGAAAGTCCACTCCGACAGGGCTGACGGGGTGGATAGTCGCGGCGATGAACGGCCGCGTCGATGACAGAAAGTCGGCTACTTATTGTCCGTAGCCGCGAGATGGTTGCCGGCCAAGCAGCCCGCTACAGATCGGCTCCGTCGTCGCGGGCGGGCCAAGGCGTCGGTGCGGAACCATGTTCAATCACGTGCAAGACCCAAGGGGTATCTGGTGTGGGCAAGCCAGGATTGAGACCCATGGCGGACGCAACCTGCTCAGGCGTTATGGAGGCAGTTTCGACGGAGGGCGCGCGCGCCTCAATCGCCGCCCTCTTCGCCCAGCGCTGAATGGTCTTGGCGTCTGCGCCCTTTCCCTTGTTGTCCTGAACTTGTTCACCAACAGCGGCGGCCACCTCTTCGACGGTCCCGCCGTCTTCCCGGCCCTTGAGAAACTGGCGGACGGCGGCCCGCTTCTTGGCATCGTCAAGGACGCGCTCTTTCGGCCTCTTCTTGGGGCGGCTCGGGAGCATGTTGGCCGCGATCGCGCGCGCCACGGCTTGATTTGCGAGTTGTTGGAACTCAGGAATCGTGGCGGCCTTGGCAACTACAAAATCGGCAAGGACTTCGAGCACCTCGCGATCAAATTGAACGATGTCCAGCTCGCTGAATTGGCTGAAGCCGAGATGGCGGTTTAGCAAGTCGCGTTGGAGAGCACGCAATCTGATAGTCGAAGTCATGCAAGGCCCCAAACGGAAAGCAGGTCTTCGCCCGCAGAGCCGTCCGTTGCATCAAGCGTGTAGCCGGCCGTCGCGACCAGCTTGCGCAGCTTGGCAAGATCGGCTTTTTGAGTGCCGGAAGCAGTGGCGAGCAGACGATCCGCAATCTTGACTGCCTCCACCAGCAGGTCGGCGCCCTCATTGACAGGGCTGGAGAGGCTCAGCTCGGGCGGCCAGCGCTTCAGGCGACGCAGCGGGCCGTTGTTGCGCACGCGGAACACGCAGACGGTGCCAGTGGCGCCCGTGAGAACCACATACTGATGAGAGGCGTGTTCCATCACGACGCCGCCGCTTACGGTTTCTTGGCCCCCGCCGGCACGGAAGTAGCCGGCCATCGCTCGCTGCACTAGTTCAGATTCGTTCGTCGCTGTCATTTTTATCCATGGTGGCGTGTTAAGTCCTTAATGTATGTCTGACAAACATAGTCTGTCAAACATATTATGGGCTATGGCCGCMCCTGACCCGTTAAGACCACGGCGCAGGTTCGACGCGGACTCAGAAGCCCCTTGCGCTGCGCTGTGCGTCCTCAATTGCGCCACCCGCCAGCGCCCAACACGCAGCGGACACGGCGAAATCGGCGTAGGCGTTCGCGGCGCGTTCGAGCAAAGCCTTCATCCGCGGATCGGCGTCGTACTTCTCGAAGAGCGGCCCCATCCTCGGGAAGATGGCGGGCGACATGAGGTCGGCGCGGCCAGCGATCACATCCTGCAGCCATCGCCGATCCGCTTGACGCTCGCGGGCAGCGATGAAGGCGCGCGTGAACGCCATGAAATTGGCGAAGGTCATGCCGCCCCTCCTCTAGGCGGCTTTCTTCGCGGCCGGCATCTTGACCACGTTGCCGATGCCCTTGCCCTCTAGGAGGCGGTGCAGCGTTTCGAGAGCGACACGCTTCTCGTCGAGATATTCGTGCCCGTCGTAGTGCCGTGCCTGCACGCCCGCTACACCGTGGGATTGCAGGCGTCCCCGGTCGTCGCGGGACACGCGCGCACTCGCGAGAAGCGTCTCGACGCCGGACCTGATCCGCTTGGCGTTGAACCCTTCGATCGGCGGCTCCGCAGTACCTGCGGCCTCGACGGCCCAGTTTGCGAGCGTTGTAGGGCTCAGGTGCGTTTCACCGCCGTCCGTGGACATAGCGTACACGCCGGCCGGCTTCAGCGCCGCCATGGCTTTCGCCGCGGCCGGAATGAGTGGTACGAGGTGCGGCCGGGCAGGCTTGCCGGGTCGCCCCTTCCCATCGAACAGAAGAATACTGTCGGCGGACACGTTCGCTGTCGTCACGTCGACGAGTTGCCGAATGCGCTGCCCCCCGGTCAGCAAATGCACGCGCAACGCCGCGCCCTTGCTGCCGCCCAGGTGCTGGATCGCACTCCAGTACCGGCGCATCTCGTCACCGTTCAGGGGGTTCTTGTCTGCCCTGTTCGCCGCTTCGTCTGGCGCAGTGTCGGCAGCCGGGTTGGTCGTAATGCCGTAGCTCTTGAACGCCACCGGAATGCTCGCCTTCGACCTCGACGCTTTTGCCACCTGAAACGCGGCTCGCACGTAGCTTCGCAGCTTGTTGGCTGTCCTGTCCTTGCCGCTCTCGATCAGCTTGCGCATCACGTCGGCGATTTCCTCCGACGTGACCTCGCTGGCTTGCTTGTCGGCCAGCTTCGGCCACGCGCCCTTGACGTGCAACTTGAAAATGCTGCGCGCATCGACGTGCGATCCGCGGCCCAGGCCCTTCAGGTAGTCGCAGTAGGCCTCCAGCAGCTTGTAGAGCGTGTACTCCTTGCCGGCTGCTTGCGTCCGAGCGGCGAGTTCGCGCTCGGCCCGACGGCGCTCCTGTAACGCTGTGTAGCCTCCCTCGTCGGCGCTGTCCCGATGCTCCTTCGCCATGGCCTCCGCCGCTCGAAATGCGGCCCGTATCGAATACCCCTTCGTCGTGGGCTCGACGGACTTGGGCGGCGCGCTTGAGTCATAGGTGCCGATCGGAACGCGCGTGGTCTTCCCGGCCAGCGTGAACCGCCAATAGAGGTGCACGTCGCCCCCGCCCAGCTTGCGTGCCTCCACGGTCCCGACGCCGACCTTCCCCAAGGACGCGAACGCGCCCGGCTTCAGCCCGATGATTACCTGCCCGGGGGTTGCTGCTCCATCTGCCATGCGGCCTCTTCCTGTGTGATAACGACTGTCACCATTCTAGAATCGGTGACAGGCTGGTGACAGTCTAGGAGTGCATGAAGTGGATGGAATGGACGGCTTTGACCGTGATTTTTACCTCTGTAGAGCCCACCTACCTCGGAAGGCCGTCAATATCGTCCAGGAAATCTAGAAATGTCGGACTCTTAATCCGTAGGTCGAGTGTTCGAGTCACTCAGGGCCCACCAGCAAACCCTTCACTGGTATAGAAACGGCGCTATCGAAAACGATAGCGCCGTTTTCTTTTGGGCGTCGGAAACGAGACGCCAGTGATGAGGGTGTCAAAGCACGCACCCGATCTCACTGACGCCTTGAAGGTATCTCTGGGCGCCGCGCAACGCATCAGCGATACGCCATTCGTGATATTGAGAATGGGCGCTTTGAGGCGTACAACTTTTGCGCCCGATGGGCCTTCGCGCCTGTTTGTTCAACCTCCTCAAGTGGGGGGCCTTGGCCCTGGTATCACCGCCCGTGGCGGGGCAGGGAAAGATCATGAACAAACTTTGCGGAAAGGCTGTGCTTTGCGCCGCGGCGGCAGCGGCGGCGACGATGATGGGCGCTGCATGGGCACACCAGGAAGGTCGAATGACGGGTGGCGGAAGCTTTGTCTGCAGTGATCCGGGGCAACAAAAAGTGACGCATGGCTTCGAGTTGCACTGCAAGGGCGATCCGCCGGCCACGCTCGCAGAGCCCAACAATCTGGAAATCAACTTTTCCGGCGGCGACAATTTCCATCTCACCACTTTGACGAAGGCGGTGTGCACCGACACCGACGCGATCCAGCAACCCCCGAGTGCGAACTTCGATACCTTTGACGGCGCCGGAACCGGCACCTTCAACGGTCAGCCTGCAGAAATAACATTCACCTTCACCGATGGCGGAGAGCCTGGCACCAAGGACACCGCGCTGGTCCTCATCAAGCTGACCGGGACGGGACAAACCGTGCTCAGCTGCAACACGGCGCCTCTGACCTTCGGCAATCATCAGGCGCACGAGGCGACCGGCAGCAAGCAGTAGCAACGGTTCGGCACCCCGAAGGGGCATCGTCGTGGCGAAAAAGAAGCAAGGAATGCGCAGGACGGCAGCAGGCATTTGTCTGGCAGCGCTGTCTGCGTTCGCGGGTGCATCGCTGTTTGCAGCCGACACTGAAAAGGCGTCCTCGATCAAGGCGGCCTTGATCGAGGAGCCAACGGGCCAGGATGTCGAGCGCGACGAGTCCGGCTCGGCGAGCCTCGGCGGAGCACTCTACAGCCCGTTCAGCCCCGCCTTTGAAGCGGTGCCGCAACCACTCAATGCCAGCGCTGCGCCGACGCGGCAAGACGTGGACGAAGGGACGTCCGACCTGGTCGTGACGACGGTCGCCTCCTCCGTTGCTGCAGGGCTCCTCGTCGTTCTTGTTCGCGTCCTTGTCGCGAGTTAGGGATCAGGGCGACGGGTCAGCGCAAGGTCTCGAGGTAGGCATTGACTGCCGTGCGCGCCTGCCGCGACAACGCCTGCAAATCAGGCGCACCGACGGCGCTGATGTGGACGTGCGAGACCAGCCCGTACATCACGGTCTGGCTGACGCGCGCCGCTTCCCGGATCGGGCAGCCCGCGGGCAGGTCCGCCGCGGCGGCGAGCGCATCGGCCCAGGCGTCGACGAAGCGCTCGTACATCTTGCGATAGGCGTCGACGCCCGACAGGTGGCGTTCGAGCAGGTAGTGCGCGCCCCACTCCGCCGGCCGCTCGCGGTGGGCCTCGATCTGCGAGTCGATGAGCGCGTCGACGATCTCGCGCAGCGGGCGGCCCGTGTGCCGCGCGACGGCGTCCTGCATCGCCATCAGCAGCGCCTTGGAGCGCAGGTGCAGGCAGACGCGCGCCAGGTCCTCCTTGCTGGCGAAGTATTCATAGAAGCTGCCGAGGCCCGTGCCGGCCACCAGCACGATCTCGCGGATCGTGATGCCCGCGTAGCCGCGTTCGACCAAAAGCCGAACAAAGGCTTCCTGCAGGGCTTGCGAAGTCTGCAGCGCACGCGACTGGCGCGGCTTTCTCCTCGAGGGAGAAGTCGGGGAACGTTTGATCCTGGTCTCCTTGCGCCGGAACCCGAACACCCGGAGCGTCGGTTGTTCCTAGAATTTTTCGAGCTGACAGGCTGCATTCTGCAGCGATGGACAGCAGCGCCGAAGCCCGGCGCGGAACCCAGAAAAACGGGAGACAAGATCATGCAAACCATCGTCCGCGCGGCTTCGGCCGCGCTCGTCCTGGCTGCCGCCACCGCCTCGGCGCAGCCCGCCTCGACCGTGAAGATCGCCTCGCTGGACGCGATGTCCGGGCCCATGGCCGGCCTCGGCCTCAACGTGCTCAAGAGCTTCCAGTACACGGTGAAGATGGCCAACGACGAGGGCTGGGCAGGGCCCACCAGGTTCGAGATCGTCGCCTTCGACAACAAGCTGTCCGCCCAGGAGGCCCTGAGCCTGCTCAATTCGATCGTGGCCCAGGACATCCGCTACGTGGTGCAGGGAACCAGTTCCTCCGCCGTCGGCGTCGCGCTGCTCGGCGCGATCGACAAGCACAACAGCCGCAACCCGGGCAAGGAGATCGTGTACCTCAACTATGCGGCGCAGGCGCCCGTGATGACCAATGCGCAGTGCAGTTTCTGGCACTTCCGCACCGACGCCAATTCCGACATGAAGGTGGCGGCGATGACGACGCACATCGCGCTTCAGGCCGGCGTGAAGAAGGTCTTTCTTCTGAACCCCAACTATGCCTACGGCCAGGAGGTCTCCAGGGCCGCGCGCGAACTGCTGGCCAAGAAGCGCCCCGACATCGAGATCGTCGGCGACGACTTCCATCCGCTGGGCCAGGTCAAGGACTATTCGCCCTACATGGCGAAGATCAAGCGCGCCGGCGCCGACACGGTGATCACGGCCGACTTCGGCGCCGACCTGGCCCTGATCGTGCGGGCCGCACGGGATTCCGGACTCGGCGTCGATTTCTACACGCTCAACGCCAACAATTTCGGCGTGCCGGGCGCCATGGGCGCGGCAGGCGTTGGCCGGGTCAAGCTGGTCTCGGCCTTCAGCCCCAACGACCCGGGCCTGTCGGGCAAGCCGCTGCTCGGCGGCTTCAAGCGCCAGGTCAACGAGGATTTCACCAACAGCCTCGGCCACAACGCGATCGTGATGCTGGCGCAGGCGATTCGCGAAACGAAGTCGACCGATCCCGTCACCGTGGCCGCGAAGATGGAAGGCATGCGCTTCGAAGGTCTCAACGGTCCGGTCGAGATGCGCAAGTCCGACCACCAGGCCCAGCAGCCGATCTACGTGCTGAGCTGGGAAAAGGTCGACGGCAAGGCCGTGGTGCACGACCAGGAGAACACCGGGCTGGGCTGGAAGCAGGTGGCCGTGGTCGATGCCAAGGCGGCCGAGCAGGCCACCACCTGCCAGATGAAGCGCCCATCGGGCAGCTGAGGCCGCACCCTCCATTCACCTCCGAAAGACACACCATGACCGGCATCCATCCCGACAACCAGGTTCCCGAACTCAAGGACTACAACGTCTACACCAGCGACCCGGCCCTGCGCCGCGCGGTGGCGCGCGGCGGCGCCGGCTGGCGCGACGACGAGCTGGTGCGCCAGGGCGCCGAGTACGGCGCCGAGGCCACCCTGCGCGCCGCCGAGGACGCCAACCACCATGAGCCCGAGCTGCACACGCACTCGCGCACCGGCGAGCGCATCGACGCCGTCAGGTTCCATCCCGCCTGGCACACGATGATGACCATCGCGCGGCGCAACGGCATCGCCAACCTCCCCTTCTTCGACCAGCGCCCCTCGGCCTGGACCGGCTACGGCGCCTCGCTCTACATGCACAGCCAGATCGAGTCGGGCTCGACCTGCCCGACCACGATGACCAAGGCCTGCATCCCGGTGATGCGGCTCAACCCGGCGCTGTTCGAGGCGGCGGCACCCAAGCTCGGCGCCACGGTGCACGACGCGCGCGACATCCCCTTCGCGCAGAAGCACTCGATGACGGTCGGCATGGGCATGACCGAAAAGCAGGGCGGCAGCGACGTGCGCACCAACACCTCGCGCGCGGTGCCCGCGGGCCAGGGCCCCTGGGGCGAGGAGTTCCTGATCACCGGCCACAAATGGTTCTTCTCGGCGCCGATGTGCGACGGCCACCTGGTGATCGCCAAGACCGATGAGCGCGGCTCGACCTGCTTCTTCGTGCCGCGCTGGCGGCCCGATGGCAGCAAGAACCCGATCCACATCCAGCGCCTGAAGGACAAGGTGGGCAACCGCTCCAATTCCAGCAGCGAGGTCGAGTTCAAGGAGGCCTGGGGCGTGCTCGTCGGCGAGGAAGGCCGCGGCATTCCGACCATCATCGAGATGGCGACCTATACCCGCCTCGACTGCGCGGTCGCGAGCGCCGGCTTCATCCGCCAGGCCTTCGCCCAGGCGCTGCACTACACGCGCAACCGCCATGCCTTCGGCCGCGCTCTGGTCGACCAGCCCGTGATGACCGAGCTGCTCGGCGACATGGCGCTCGAGTCCGAGGCCGCGACGCTGCTGGCCATGGACCTGGCCTCGCACTTCGGGTCCAGCGATCCGTTCGACGTCGCCTGGCGCCGCCTCATGACGCCCGCGGCCAAGTTCTGGAACTGCAAGCGCGCGGTGGCGCTGACCGGCGAGGCCATGGAAGTCTTCGGCGGCAACGGCTATGTGGAAGACGGCCCGATGGGACGCCTGTTCCGCGAGGCGCCGGTCAACTCGATCTGGGAAGGCTCGGGCAACGTGATGAGCCTGGACGTGCTGCGCGCGGTCTCGCGCAATCCGGACGATGCCCATCGGGTGCTCGACCATCTGCAGGAAATCGCCTCGCAGGACACCCGCCTGCGGACCCAGACGCAGGCCTTGCGCGATGCGCTCCTGCTGCCGCCGAACGAGCTCGAACGCCAGGCCCGCCGCTTCACGCAGCGCCTGGTGCTCACCGCCCAGGCCTGCCTGATGCTGCAGCACGCCAGCGCCGAGGCCTCGGCCGCCTTCATCGGCAGCCGCTTCGACCCCGACTGGGGGCCGGTGACCGGCATCACCGCCGGCACCAGCGATCCCGGTGCGCTGCTGCGCGCGGCCTGGCACTGAAGACGCGACAGGCATGACTGATTTCGTTTCGGTGCTGGACCAGCACGCCCGCGTGCAGCCGGCCAGGGAATTCCTGCGCGCGGCGGGCCGTTCCTTCAGCTACGGCGAGTTCGCCGAGCTCAGCCGCCGCGCCGCCACCGTGCTGCGCGGCCACGGCATCGGCGCCGGCGACAAGGTGGCGCTGCTGTGCTTCAACACGCCGGGCTTCGTGCTCGCACTGTTCGGTGCCTGGCGACTGGGCGCCGCCGTGGTGCCGGTCAACCACAAGCTGCAGGCGCCCGAGATCGACTACGTGCTGCGCCACTCGGGCAGCAGGCTGTGCGTGGTGGACGGCGCCCTGGCCCCGCTCGCGCAGAAGATCGACCACACGCCGGTCTGGCTCGCGACCGACAGCGCCGGCGCCGGCATGGCCTCCTTCGACGCGCTGCTCGAGCAGGCCGCGCCGATGGCCGACGCCGCGCCGCCGCCCGGCGATGCGCTGGCCGAGATCCTCTACACCTCCGGCACCACGGGCAAGCCCAAGGGCTGCCTGCACACGCACGCCAACGTGTTCCTCGCGGCGCTGTGCGCCGCGGCCAGCACTTCGCTCACGCGCCACGAGCGCACCCTGATCGCGATGCCGGCGTGGCATTCGTCGCCGCTCAACAACTGGCTGCTCGGCACGCTGCTGATGGGCGGCAGCGCGGTGTTCCTGCGCGAGTACGCGCCCAAGGCCTTCCTCGATGCGCTGGCGCAGGAGCGCATCAGCTTCACCTTCGGCGCGCCGATCGCCTTCCTGGCCCCGCTCTCGGTGGTGCCGGACGTCAAGGCCTACGACTTCGGCGCGATGCGCATGTGGGCCTACGGCGGCGGACCGCTGGGCGCCGACATGGCGCGCAAGCTGGCCGACAGCTACGGCAGCGACCGCTTCGTGCAGGTCTACGGCATGACCGAATCGGGTCCGCTGGGCACGGTGCTCTATCCCGAGGAGGCGATCGCCAAGGCGGGCTCGATCGGCCGCGCGGGCGTGCCGGGCGTCGCAGTCGAGGTGCGGCGCGCCGACGGACAGCGCTGCACGGCCGGCGAAGTCGGCGAGATCCACCTGCGTTCGCCCGCGATGATGAAGGGCTACCTCGACAACCCGGAGGCCTCCGCGGCCGCCTTCGACCCGCAGGGCTGGTACCGCACCGGCGACCTGGCGCGGATCGACGAGGACGGCTACCTCTTCATCGTCGACCGGCTGCGCGACATGATCGTCACCGGCGGCGAGAACGTGTACTCGAAGGAGGTCGAGGACGTGCTCGCGATGCATCCCGACCTGCAGGACGTGGCCGTCATCGGCCGGCCGCATCCGGAATGGGGCGAGACGGTGACGGCGGTCGTGGTGGCACGCGCCGGTCGGGCGGTCGACGGCGAAGCGCTGCGCAGGTACCTCGAGCCGCAGCTGGCGCGCTACAAGATCCCGCGCGCCTACGAATTCCGCGACGCGCTGCCGCGCACGGCCACCGGAAAGCTGCTCAAGCACCAACTGCGGTAAAAACGCAGTCACCATGACCCCTACCTCGATCGCCTCCGCCCGCCCCGCCGCTGTCTTCGCGCGCGAGGGCGATGTCTGGCTGCCCAGCGAACTGTCGCGCGGGCCGTGGGATCCCCGGGCCCAGCACGGCGGCGCGCCCAGTGCCCTGATGGCGCATGTGGCCGAAAGCGCCATGGCCGAACCCGGCTGGCAGCTCGCGCGCCTGAGCGTCGAACTGGTCAAGCCGGTGCCGGTGGCGCCGCTGACCACGCGCTGCACCGCACAGCCCGCGCGCTCGACCACCCGCCTGACGATCGATCTGCTGGCCGGCGAGACGCTGGTGGCGCGCGCCCATGCGCTGATGCTGCGCAGCCAGGCGCTGGCGCTGCCCGACGGCCTGCCGGGGCTGTCGCCGCCACGCCTGCTGCCGCTGCCCGGCGACTGCAGCGAGCCGCTGCGCATCCCGGGCCTGCCCGTCGGCGTCTCGTTCCACGGCGCCGCCATGGACACGCTCGTCGCCCAGGGCGATATC
>NZ_JBFUCI010000219.1:0-10426 GCF_056405335.1 Variovorax sp. P1_H12_2 | reverse complement strand
GCTCCAGAGCATGGACGATCTGTTCAAGGGACGGCTCTTCGAGCGAGAGATCATCGTTCTATGCGTCCGCTGGTATCTGCGCTACAAACTGGGCCTGCGTGACCTGGTGGAAATGATGGCCGAGCGCGGCCTTGCCCTGGCCCATACGACGATCATGCGCTGGGTCCAGCGTTTCGTGCCTGAGTTCGAGAGGCGCAGGAATCGCTTCGCCCGCAAGGCCGGTCGCTCGTGGCGCGTGGGTGAGACCTACGTCAAGATCCGAGGCAAGTGGACCTATCTTTACAGGGCTGTCGATCGAGACGGCCAGACCGTGGACTTCCGCTTGAGCGCGAACCGCGATGTCAAGGCGGCCAAGGTGTTCTTCTGCAAGGCGCTGGCGACTCAAAACGACCTCCAGTGACCATCACGCTGGACGGCTACGCTGCCTCGCATCGCGCCGTGCGGGAACTGTCCGCGCAAAGCACCCTTTGGAAGCGCACACGACTGCGGTCGTCCAAGTATCTCAACAACATGGTCGAGCAGGACCATCGGGGCGTGAAGTCGCGCATCAACCCCATGCTCGGCTTCAAGGTCTTCGATCGAGCGGGCCGTGACGATCGCCGGCGTCGAGCTGCTGAATCGCATTCGCAAAGGCCAGTTCAGTCTCCGCCGGCTGCGCGTCAAAGGCCAAGCCGCGCCCGCGGTCTGGAATGCAGTGCTCTCAGCATGATCAGCGCATCGCGCTCACGAAATTGTTCGGCCGCGCGGAAGATTTGCACCAGAACCGTCGTCAACCCATCGCGCGCCAATCCTTAACGCGTGCCAGCAGGTCTAAACCGGTTTTCAAGAAAATCAAGCAGTGCACGGTGCACCGCCGTGCTGTGTCGACGCTGCAGGTAGACGGCGGAAAGCCACATGTCGCTGCGCACGAAGTCCGACAAGACGGGTACCAGTCGTCCGCTCTCGACGTAGGGTTCGAGCATGACAGAAGGCAGATAGACGACGCCAGCCCCCAGCAGTGCGGCCTGGATCAGTGGGCCGGCTTCCGTTGCATCCAGCCTTCCGTGAACCGCGACCTCGACTGGCTGCCCGTCTGCTTCGAACCGCCACTTCGGCAGAGGATTCAGATGGGTACTGATCAGCGCGACGTGGTGAGCGAGGTCGCTGGGATGAGCTGGCACGCCRTGCTTGCGCCAGTAAATGGGCGCGGCGCAGACACTGAGCTCCATTGCCACCAGCTTTCTGACGATCAGGTTCTCGTTGGCCGAAGCGCCAAATCGGAGAGCGATGTCGACGCCATCCTCCGCAAGATCGACCATTCGGTTCGTGAGAACCAGACTGATGCTGACTTCGGGGTAGTGGCCAAGGAAGGCGTTGATCAGTGCCGGCAACTCCGTCAGGTCCATGCCGTGCGGCGCCGAGATGCGCAGGCGCCCGCTGGGGACCCGCGCGCGGTTCTGCAGTTCGGCTTGCGTGACGTCGGCCAGCTCAAGCATCGGCTTGCTTCTTTCGAGAAGCAGGTGGCCGGCGTCCGTCAGGCTGACCGCACGGCTGGTGCGGTTCAGCAGCCTGACACCGAAACGGCGTTCGAGGGTTGCGATGTACTTGCTGATGGTGCCCCTCGACAGCGACAGATGCTTGGCGGTGCGGGAGAAGCTCCCGGAAGAGGCGACTTCGCTGAATGTGCGCAGGAGGTCCAGGCTGTCCACGATGTTCTCCGTCTTTGATGGGCGATGTTCGTCAAGACGCTTGAGCGCCCGGCCCTCAGGCGAGCCCGAGTTTTCTTCGCAGGCTCGCATCCACGGGTCCGGACGGCAGGAAGCGGCGCAACTTAGTTAGAAGCGACGCTTGCCCGGGGGGGGTGTAACGCATGCGCCACGGGCCGAGGCCCGCTTCGACGACGGTGCTCGCCACCCTGTGCGGTTCGGGCGCATTGTTGACGCTGTCGGACACCGAGACTGTCACCAGGTCCCGTTCGCGGTCGTAGCCCGCGATCCGTGTCTTGGCTCGGGGCGCATTGGCGTCGAGGTTGGTCCGCGTGAAAGCCGGCTGCACCAGGGCGGCGCGAATGCCGAACTGGCGCACTTCGTGATCGAGCGATTCAGACAGCCCTTCCACCGCATGCTTGGTGGCCGCGTAGATCCCCATGTACGGCGCGGGCAATACGCCGAGTACCGAGCTGACGTTGACGATTCGCCCACGACGATGCGCACGCATGTGAGGGAGTACGGCGCGCGTCATGCGGAGCATGCCGAAGACGTTGGTGTCGAAGAGCGCCACGGCCTCGGCCGTCGAAGTCTCCTCGACCGCGCCCATCATCATCATCCCCRCGTTGTTGACCAGCACGTCGATGCGCATGGCACGGTCAATCACGGATTCGACGCCGAGTTGAACCGAGCGTTCTTCCCGAACGTCGATCTCGACGAACTCGACACCGGCCAGTGCGGGCGCATGGCGAAGGTCGCGCACGGTGCCGAACACGCGGCAGCCCCGCGCGACGAACATCTCCGCGGCTACGCGCCCGATGCCCGAGGACACTCCCGTTACGACGACAACTGATGAAACTGACATGGTGGTTCTTTCGGTCTTGAACGAATGGTGAGGAAGCGCCATCAATGCGTGGCCGGGTTGCCCTTGCCGGGCCGGATCCTGAACCAGATGGCATACATGGCCGGCAGGAATACCAGCGTCAGGATCGTCCCCGCGAGCGTCCCGCCGATCAGCGTGTAGGCGAGCGCCCCCCAGAACACCGAGTGCGTCAGTGGGATGAACGCGAGGATCGCCGCGAGCGCCGTCAGGATCACGGGGCGGGCACGTTGCACGGTCGCCTCTACGACAGCATGGAACGGGTCGAGCCCTTGCTCCTGATTGTGGTGGATCTGCCCGAGCAGAATCAGCGTGTTGCGCATCAAGATGCCCGACAGCGCGATGAGCCCCACGAGCGCATTGATGCCGAAGGGCTGCTGGAACAGCAGCAAGGTCGGCACGACGCCGATCAACCCCAGCGGGCTCGTGAGGAACACCATGACCATCGCGGATATCGAGCGCACCTGGAAGATGATGATCAATAGCGTGATCGCCA
This sequence comes from Variovorax sp. P1_H12_2, assembly GCF_056405335.1. Lineage (NCBI taxonomy): Bacteria > Pseudomonadati > Pseudomonadota > Betaproteobacteria > Burkholderiales > Comamonadaceae > Variovorax > Variovorax sp. P1_H12_2. The sequence goes on along the minus strand of NZ_JBFUCI010000219.1, from coordinate 7,365 downwards.
GCATGATCGGGAACAGAGGCAGCATCGCCTTGGTCGCCTTCTCCGATTCCTCGATGGAGCCGGCCTGGATGATGTGGTAGCCGGCCGGCAGCTTCTGCATCAGGGGCTGCAGCTTCGCGGTGATCGCGGTCGACACATCGGGGGGCTGCAGCCCGTCGGCGATGTCGCCCTGCACCGTGATCGTGGGCATGCGGTCGCGTCGCCTCATGACAGGTTCTTCCATGCGCACCTCGACCTCGCCGACCTGCGACAGCGGAATGCGCTGGCCGCCAGTTCCGGCGAGCGTGAAGTCCACGACCTTCGCGGGATCGAGCCGGGTGCCGCCGGCGGAACGGGCCACCACCTGCACCGTGCGGATGTCTTCACGTACGGTGGTCACCGGCACGCCGCTCAGCAGGAATTGCAGTTGTTGCGCCACCGCGCTGGAGGTCAGCCCGACGGCCTGAAGGCGGTCCTGGTCCAGGGTGAAATGCAATGTCGGCGTACGGGTGCCCCAGTCGGTACTGACGGTGCGCATCATCGGGCTGGCATCCATGACTTGGCGCACTTCGTCCGCGATCTTGCGCAGCTCGTTCGCATCGGGCCCGGTGACACGGTAGGCGACAGGAAACGGCGAGTACGGGCCGAACACGAGCTGGGTCACGCGCACCCGCGCCTCGGACGCGAGGCCGTCGGCAATGGCATGACGCAACCGGTACTTCAAGGACTCGCGTTCCTCCTGRCTGGCCGTGCGCACCACGATCTTGGCGAACGACGGATCGGGCAGTTCGGGCCCCATCGCAAAATAGAAGCGGGGCGCGCCCTGTCCTATGTATGACGTGACGATCTGTGCCTCCGGCTGCGTGGAAAGCCAGGCCTCGACCTTGGCCGTGGCGTCGCTGGTCTGGGTGATCGAAGTGCCGTAGGGCATCTGCACTTCGACGAGCACTTCGGGCCGGTCGGAGATCGGAAAGAACTGCTTCTTGACCACGCCCATGCCGAGAATCGACACGATGAAGAGGCCCACCATGGCGCCCGCCACCAGCCACTTGCGCGCAATGACGCGTGCCAGAACACGACGCAGCCGGTTGTAGCGTGGTGTGTCATAGATCGCGGCGTGGCCGCCTTCGATCTTCTTGAAGTTCGGCAGCAGCTTGATGCCCAGGTAGGGTGTGAACACCACGGCGACCACCCAGGATGCGATGAGCGCGATTCCGACGATCCAGAACATATTGCTGGTGTACTCACCCGCGGTCGACGGCGCGAATCCGTTGGGCATGAAGCCGACGGCGGTGACTAGCRTGCCCGATAGCATGGGCGCCGCCGTGTGGCTCCAGGCGTATGCAGAAGCGGCCACATGGCTGTAGCCCTCCTCGATCTTCACGACCATCATTTCGATGGCGATGATGGCGTCGTCCACCAGCAAGCCGAGCGCGAGGATGAGCGAGCCGAGCGTGATCCGGTCGAAATTCTTGCCGGTCGCGGCCATCACCACGAAGACCACCGCTAGCGTCAGCGGCACTGCCGCGGCCACCACGAGGCCAGCACGCCAGCCCATGCTTAGAAAGCTCACCAGCATCACGACCAGCAAGGCCGCGAAAAACTTGATCATGAACTCGTCGACCGATGCGCTGATGTTCACCGACTGGTCCGTGACCTTGGTCAGACTCAGGCCCAGGGGCAACTCCGCGTTGATGGCACGGGCCTCCATGTCCAGCGCCTTGCCCAGATCGAGGCCGTTCCAGCCTTCCCGCATGACCACGCCGATCAGCAAGGCAGGTTCGCCGCCGTTGCGGATCATGAATGTGGCCGGGTCTTCGTACCCGCGCTTGACCGTGGCAACGTCCGATAGCTTCAAGGTACGGCCTTGCGCGATCACCGGCGTATCGCGGATCTTCTGTAGCGTGTCGAATGCGCCGTCCAGTCGAATGAAGACCTGCGGGCCGCTGGTTTCCACCGACCCAGCCGGGCTCAGCGCGTTCTGGTTGTTGAGTGCGGCGAACACGTCCTGCGGGCCGATGCCCAACGTCGCCAGCCGGTCGTGCGCGAACTCGACATAGATTCGTTCCGACTGCTCCCCGGCGATGTTGACCTTCTTCACGCCCGGCACGTGCAGCAACCGTTGGCGCAGCGTTTCCGCATCGCGCACCAGCACGCGCTGCGGTTCTCCCTTGGCCTTGAGCGCGAAGAGGGCGAAGGTGACGTCGGCGTACTCGTCGTTGATCATCGGCCCGATCACGCCGGAGGGGAGGGTGCCCGCTTCGTCAGCGACCTTCTTGCGCGCCTGATAGAACTCTTCCTGCACCTGCGCTGGCGGGGTGCTGTCGAGCAATGTCAGGGTCGTGAACGCCAGGCCGGGGCGTGTGTAGGTCTCCGAGCGGTCGTAGTAGCGCAACTCCTGCAGGCGCTTCTCGAGCTTCTCGGCGACCTGGTCCTGCATCTCCTGCGCCGTGGCGCCGGGCCAGGCCGTAATGATGGTCATCACCTTGACGGTGAAAGCGGGATCCTCCGCGCGGCCGAGCTTGAAGAACGCGACCAAGCCCGCCAGCGAGACCAGGCAGATCAGGAACAACGTGATGGAGCGTTCGCGTACAGCCAGCGCCGACAGGTTGAAGCGGCCTTCGCTCATGGGCGGGCTCCGCCCGCGGCCGGCGTCGCGGCCGGGGTCGCGATACGCACCTGCTCGCCTTCGCGCAGCAGGTGCGCCCCAAGCGCGACGACCCGATCTCCCTGTTTGAGTTGACCGGTCACCCGCGCACGGTCGTCGTCAAGATGCTCGACCGCCACCGGCTGCCAGCGCACCGTCGACGGATCTCCGCCAATGACCCACACGCCCGTTGCCTTGCCTGTGTCGAACAGGGCGCCGATGGGCACCTGCGCACTGCTTTCTCGCGCGGGCCTGCCGTCCGCGATGTGGACCGTGACCGTGGCACCCAGGGGCGCGTTGGCCAGTTCGCCCTCGAGCACGTATCGCGCCTCGAACGTGCGCGTGAGCCGGTCGGCCGCATCCGAGAGCTGCCTGAGCTTTACTGCCACTGCAACGCCTTCCTTGCCGAAGAGCGTGGCCTGCCCGCCCGAGCCGACGACAGGGCGCATCGTTTCGGGCAACTGGACCACCGCCTCCCTGCGCCCAGCCTGCGCCAAGCGGACCACCGGCTGCCCGGCGTTGACCACCTGGCCGGGCTCGGCCAGCGTCTCCAGCACCGTGCCGTCCGCATCGGCGGCAAGTTCTGAATAGCGGTTGGAGTTGCGCGCGACTTCCGACTGTGCTTCGGCCGCACCGAGCTGGGCTTGAGCGGCATCCGCCGCAGCCTTGATCTGGTCGTAGGCCGAGGCGGAAATGGCCCCGGTGCCTCTCAGGTCGCGGTAGCGAAGTTCTTCGTCGCTCGCCTGCTTGGCACGCGCCCGGGCAGCGGCCACGGCCTCCTGCTGTGCGCGCGCAGCCAACCTCAGGTCGACCGGGTCGATGCGCATGAGCAGTTGCCCGCGCTTGACAGTCTGACCAGCGTCCACGAAGCGCTCCAGCACTTTTCCTGAGACACGGAAGCCCAGGTCGCTTTGAACCCGCGCGGCTACGGTGCCTGTGAAAGAGCGCGATGCGGAGTCGGCTGCTTGGACGGTGGCAGCGCGCACCAGCGGTGTCTGGGTGCGCGGATCTGGCGGCGCTTTGTCGTCGCAGGCGACCAACGCGAATGGCAAGGCGCAAAAGAGTGCGGATGTAGCGAAGCGGCGCGAAAGCATACGGGTCCCATTGACGAATCGATCAGGACCCAAATTCTGATACTAGTGACCATATTAGTCAATGGTCACAAGAAATATTTAGTTTTTATGGCGACAAGCTGCGCAGCACCAGGCCGGACAGCTGCGCCGGCGCCTGGTCGGTGTGATCGAAGCTGTGCCGCAGGATCAGGGGGTTGATATAGGGGTGAACGACCAGATAGATCGCCGCCGCCGTCTCGTCGATCGGTGTCTTGCGCTCGAAGTCGCCGGACTCGCGCCCTTGCTTCAGCACCTCGACGAGCAACTGCTGGATGCACTCTTCGTGTGCGATGGCCGACTGCCAGCGTTCGCTGGCCGCCGAGATGGCGATCTCGTAGAGCTTGCGGTCCTGGAAGAACAGACGAAGGCCCGAATCAACGATGGCCTTGAACATGCGGCGCAGTTTCTCGGGTGGACGGTCGGTGCCATCGACCGCAGCGCGGATGTCCACTTCGATCTCCCGCAAGCAGTTCGAGCAGATCATTTCCCCGATCGCCTGCTTGGACTCGAAGAACTTGTAGATGTATGCCTTGGAGAAGCCGATGGCCTTGGCGAGGTCGGAAACCGTGGTCTTCTCGTAACCGTACCGGCTGAAGTGCTCGGTTGCCGCAAGGACAATCTGCGCGCGCACATCGTGATCTGCCGGCCCCCGTGTGGCAGGGGAAGAGGAAGTTGCATTGCTCATGGCGACAGCTTAACGCTCCCGGAAAAAGGCCACAACAAGTGACCACATTGAATTATAGTCACAACTTCGTTTGATGGTCTCGTCCCACTCGTTCCAGAAATCGCCCATGTTCCAACGCACCCTTGTCATTCCCCTGCTTCTCAGCCTTCTCGCAGGTTGCGCTGTCGGTCCTGACTATGTCCGACCCGCCACCACTCTGCCGGACCAATTCATCGGCGAAGCAGCCCTCGACCGGCGCGCCGCTACCGCGAACGCCGAGTTGGTCGCCTGGTGGACTGCGTTTGGCGATGCACACCTGGCCCGCTACGTCGAACTCGCGCTGACGCAGAACCTCGATCTTGCGCAAGCATCTGCCCGCGTGGCGCAGGCCCGTGCTGGACTCGGTGCTGCGAACGCAGCGATGCTGCCCGCGGGCAACCTCAGCGGACAAGCTGCCCGGGCCTACCAGTCGGTCGAGACGCAGTTGGGCCAGGTTATGAACTCGCAACCAGGTTTCGATCGCTACGGCAACGCCTATGAAGCCAACCTTGGCGCAAGTTGGGAACTGGACATCTTCGGCGGCCTGCGTCGGGGCCGTGAGGCTGCGCTGGCCGACTACCAGGCATCGGAGGCCGGCGCAGCCGCCACGCGCCTGACCGTGGCTGCGCAGACGGCAGACATCTATATCACGCTACGCGGACTGCAGGCCCGCCTCGACGTGGCACGCCGGCAAGTCGGCACGCAACAAGAACTGCTCTCGAAGGTCGACTTGCTCTACGGCAAGGGGCTGGCAGCCGAACTTCAGTTGAGGCAGGCCGAAGGTGCGCTGGCGCAGGTTCGTGCGGTGCTTCCAGTGCTGGAGGCGGGCGAAGCTGCGGCCATGAACGCGCTCGACGTGATGCTGGGTGCGGCGCCGGGCGCTCACCGTGCGGAACTGGCCGCACCGGTTGCCATTCCCGTCGCACCGCGCATCGGCGCCACCGGATCACCCGGCGAGTTGCTGCGACGGCGGCCCGACCTGATCGCCGCCGAGAGGCGACTTGAAGCGTCTAACGCTCGCACCGGGGTGGCCATGGCCGAGTACTACCCGAAGCTGTCCTTGGGGGGGGTAATCGGCAGCGCCACGTCCGTGGCCAGCGGTAACGTGTTCACCGGCGGGGCCAGCCAGGCCGCGGTCTTGCTCGGCCTGCGCTGGCGCCTGTTCGACTTCGGGMGCATCGATGCGCAGATCGAACTCGCAAAAGGGCAGGAGGCGGAGTTGCTCGCGGCCTATCGTCTCGCGGCACTGCGCGCGACCGAAGACRTGGAAAATGCTTTCTCCGCCCTGGTCAAGCGTGAAGAACAAGCCACCTTGCTCGCGCAGGGCGAGGCAGCGCTCGGTCGTGCACGAGGCGCCTCGTTCACGGCCTATCAGCGAGGTGTCGTCAGCCTGATCGAAGTGTTGCAAGCGGACGAGAGCCTCCTGCGCGTTGCTGATGCGAAAGTGCAGGCGCAAACGGAGGCGGCGCGCGCGGCGGTCAGTGCGTTCAAGGCGCTGGGCGGCGGCTGGCAAGCCGAGACCGCTGACGCGGTGGCAATCCGCGCAGACGTACAACGATGACGGAGAAGCTCCTCTGTCAGCGCACGACGTACGACCTCGAGTTGTCGATCAAAGGGCTCTTGGTTTCGACCGACTGGGAGGAGTTCATGCGCTGCTGAAATCGGGGTCGGCCCACCTGCCTATCATGCACCGGACTCTGTCGATGGATCTCGAGCAGGTTCAGGCAACGCACCGTCGCCAATGGGCAGTGACCATGTCCCGACTCAATCCTGGCGGACGGCCTTAGAGCGCAGGCCAAATCCGTGGCGACCGATCGAAGCAATCCAACGCGGCCCTTCGCTCCCACGCGATCTAGCGAATACCCCACCTCACCCGGGCGAAGCCACACGCCGTTACCGCGGAACCGACGATGGCCCCCACGGCCACCAGCAGGAAGGCGGACTCAAGACTGAGCTTTCCCGCGAACACCAGCGCTGCGGCGGACAGCGCGCACATGAAGCGGAAGCTACCCGCAGCGAGCGGCCAGCCGACGCGCCGCGCGCCTTGCCCCGCGAAGTACAACGCCATCGCGATCGCGATGAAGCCGAAAATCGGGCCCATCACCCTCAGATAGTGGCCGCCGACGGCCCATATGTCGGGGTCGTTCGTGAAGTGAGACATCCACAGCAGGCTGGGCAGGAACGCCACGCTGAGGCCCAGCACTTCGAGCAGGCCACCGACGAACAGTGCATTCACCAGCGCAGCGCGGCGCGCTCGCGGGATGTCGTCGGCGCCGATGCAGGTTCCGACTACGGTGATGGCGGCGGTACCGAAGCCGAACATCACGGGCACCAGCAGCATTTCGAGCCGGGACGCGATCCCGTAGCCCGCGATCGTTGCCACGCTAAGGGTACCCGCAGCGGCAGTGATCGCGCCGATCGAAAGCGTCGACATCGCCGCGTTGAAGGTTGACAGCAAGCCCACGCCAAGGATGGCACCAAAGTGGTCACGCCGCAGCGGGTGCCGGCGAAGTCGAAGTTTCGAGCCCCCCAAACGCATATAGACAAAGATCGCTGCCAGCGAGCCCGCGGTGCACAGCACCTGTGCGATGCCCGCACCGGCCACGCCCATTCTCGGAAGCCCCAGTCCGCCCAGAATCAGGATTGGGGAAATGAGGAGTCCGGCTCCGACGCTGCCGAGCATGATCAGTGCGGGCGTCCTGACGTTGCCCGCGCCTCGCAACGCCGATTGCAGCAAGGTTGGAACCCAGAACAGGACCGCGCCGTCGAAGAGAATGTTCGAGTACTGAAGCGCTTGCTGCCAGGACGTGCCAGTGCCGCCCAATCCGCGATAGAGCATCGGAGCCGCGGCGATCGCAGCCACGGTGAAGAGTCCGCCTGCGACGATCGCGATCACGACGCTGTGCCAAACAAGGCTTTCGGCC
>NZ_JBFUCI010000218.1:0-10500 GCF_056405335.1 Variovorax sp. P1_H12_2 | reverse complement strand
GCTTACAGGATGGTGACGTGAACCCTGTCCTCGACCAGCAGTTCGCTCGTCCCAGCCACGTTGGTGTAGGCGTGATAGACCGAGCCGTCCACGGTCTTCGTTCCCGCGTCGGTCCAGCGATCGGCGGCCGCCCCGGTATTGACCAGCTTCACCTGGCCAGTGTCATCGCCATGCACCACCAGCTGCGTCTTGCCGTCGCTCACCAGCAGGTTGGCCTGGCCGAGCCGCGTGATGTCGCTCATGTGCACAGCCAGGGTGTTTCCGCCGTCGCTGCCGAGATCGAAGTGCTCGAAACCCTTGACCTTGCTCTGCAACGCCGTGAGGTCCAGGTTCATGCCCTTCCCGTCCATCACCAGGGTGTCGATGCCCGCACCGCCGTCGACGTTCGTGAAGGTCAGGCTGCTGATCCGCACCACATCGTTGCCGGTACCGCCCAGGGCGATGTCCTTGCTGCCGATGTTGGTGATGGTGTCATTGCCCGCGCCGCCCGACAGGAAGTCGACGCCGCTGGTGCCGATCAGCAGATCGTCGCCGCTGGTGTAGTCCTGCGTGAAGTTCGGTGTCGAGTAGTAGACGAACACCGAGCCGGAATTTCCGCCGTTCGAATTCTGCAGCGGAGCGCCGACCGCGATGTCCGCCACGCCGTCACCGTTCCAGTCACCCACCGTCACGCCCGAACCCAGCCATTCGCCAGTGGTCTGTCCGCGCAGCACATAGCCCTTGGACGGATCGTTCATGATGTCCTTGATCGAGATCACCGGCGCCTCGAAGTTCTCGCTGCGCCCGTAGACCACGTACACCGCACCGTTGTCGGTCAGGCCGCTGCCGTCGGCATAGCGGGCACCGACCAGGAAGTCGTTGATGCCGTCGCCGTTGACGTCGCCCAGACCGCGCAAGCTGGTGCCGAACCATTCCGTCGCCGTGCTCTGGCTGGTGGCCGTCGATTTCTCGTTGACCAGCAGGAAGCCGTCGTTGGCCGTGAAGGTCGGGGTGTACCCGGTCGGCGCCCCCGATCCAGGAGTGAAGAAAGCATCCAGGTTGATGTCCTTCCCATACCCGCCTTCCTTGCCGTAGATCACCCACACCCGGCCCGGATCGCCCGGATCGGAGTACGGAGCGGCAATGGCGAAGTCGTCGATTCCGTCGCCGTTGATGTCGCCCAGGCCCGTGATGAGGCTGTGCGATTCCGTGGAGTTCGACCCACCCAGCCACTCGTAGTGCATGGCGTTGATGCGAATGCCCTGGTCCGGCGTCAGGGTGCCAAGGTCCAGATTCGCCGGCAGGCCGTCCTTGTTGCCGTAGATCAGGTACGAGGTCCCCGCCGATTGCCCGTTCTGCCACGACAGCACGTTGCCCGCGCGCGGATCCGAGATCACGAAGTCCTCGATACCGTCGCCGTTGACGTCTCCGACGCCATTGATCGATTCGCCGAGGTCGACGTTTCGCACGATGCCCGGGTTGGCGAGCGAGCCACCGGTGGCGTTCGGGGTGCCCTTGATCATCGTGCCGCTCACGCCACTGGGCAGCGTCCAGGCATTGTTCTGGTAGACCAGATCGACGTTCGACCAGTTGCCGCCGTGACCGTAGATCACCATGGCGCTGCCCGAGGAGCCGACGCCACCCTGGCGGTCGCCGATCATCAGGTCGGCATAGCCGTCGCCGTTGATGTCGCCGCCGCCCGAGGCGAAGCCGAACCAGCTGTCGGCGGACACGGGGATCGAGACCTTGAAGCCGTACTGGTTCTGGCCCGCGTCGATCAGGTTCAGGTTGAATKACCCGCTGGCATAGGTGCCGGCCGCGCCGCCGAAAACGACGTAGACCTTGTCGTTCCAGTGCGAGCCGACCAGCGCGTCGGCATAGCCGTCGCCGTTGACGTCGCCCAGCATGTTGATGGTGTAGCCCATCCGATCGGCGCCCTCCTGGGGAGGGGTGGCACCGTAGATCTTCAGGCCCTGCTCCGGCGTGAGATTGGCAATGTTGCCCACGCTGGCCAGTCCGCGCTCGGAGCCGTAGAGGATGTAGGCGGCGCCCACATCCCCGCGCCCATTGCGGTCCACCCAGGGCGCCGACACCATCATGTCGTCGATGCCATCGCCGTTGAAGTCACCGATATTGGTCACGTCCCAGCCGAACTGGTCGCCGGCCGTTTCGCCCGTGAGCACCTGGCGGATATTGCTGTCGATGACCAGGTTCGCGTTCTTGTCGTCGAGCGTCGAAACCGAGCTCGAGACATTGCCGGCGAGGTCGGTCAGCACCGCCTTCAGGTGGTAGGTGCCGTCCTTCAGGCTGGGCAGGTCGTAAGTCCAGCTGCCGTCGGCGTTGACCGTGATGCCGCTGGCGAAGATGCGGTCGCCCGCATCCAGCTTGCCATCGTTGTTGACGTCGTCGAACAGCGTGACGCGCAGCTTGCTCAGGTCCGTGTCGCTGCCCGTCCCGACCTTGCCGCTGATGGTGGGCGTCTTGCTCGAGGTGATGTTGTCGGTGTTCGAATCCCCCCAATCGCTCGAGGTGGCCAGGTCGACCGTGGTCTTGTTGGTCGGACCCTGGGTGTCGATCGTGACCGTCCTCTGGTCGATGTCGCCCGCCACCCCGGCGGCGCTGACCACGCGCACCGCGTAGACGTATTGGCCATCGCTCAGGGTCCGGCTGTCGACATAGCTCCAGCTCGTGCCGCCGGAAACCACCACGTCCTGCCAGGACTTGCCGCCGTCGAGCGTGATCTGGGCACGCTGCCCGCTGCTCAGCGCCTGGCTCAGCGTCCCGTTGATCGTCAGCGACGTGTCGCTGGTGACGAAGTCGTGGTCTGAGGACCCGGTGTCGTCCGTGATGGAGGTGATGGCGATCGACGACGCAGGCACGCTGTCATCGAAGGTCACCGCGTACGGCGGGCTCGGCTCGGTCTTGTTCCCCGCAGGGTCCATCTCCACCACCGTGAACTCGTTCACGCCACCGGCCAGCGGCGACTGCACCTGCAGCGACCACTTGCCGTTCGCATCCACCGTCGCGCGGCCCAGCACATGGCTGCCCGTCACGTCCTTCACCGTCACGATGACGGTGTCGCCCGCCGTGCCCGTGCCATGGATCACCGGTCGGCTGTCGTCCGTCGTCCCGCCCGACGCCACGTTGCCCGTCACCAGGCCAATGTCGTCTTCCACTCCAGTGATCGCCWGCTTCGTCGCATCCGGCGCCGTGTAGTCGGTCGTCACCGTGAACTTGTCCGACTCCGCACTGGTGTTGCCCGCCACGTCGGTCGCCGTCACCGTGAACTCGTGCTTGCCTTCGTTCAGGCCGGTCGTCGGCGTGTAGCTCCAGTCTCCGTTCGCATCGGCCTTCACGCTGCCCAGCAGCTTGCCGCCGTCGTACACCGTCACCGTGCTGCCCGCTTCGGCCTTGCCCGTCAGCGTCGGCGACGGGTCGTCCGTCGTCGCTCCGTTGGCCAGCGCGCCCTGCACTTCGCCCACGTCGTCCGTCACCTCGCGGATCGTCGGCACCACCGGCGCCACCGTGTCCACGTTGAAGGTGAACGGCGGGGTCGCTTCGCTCACGTTGCCCGCCTTGTCGGTGGCCTTGGCCGTGATGCTGTGCGCGCCCTGCCCCAGGTCGCCCAGGGGCGTGAAGCTCCACGTGCCATCGGACTTCACCGTCGTCGTCCCCAGCTCGGTCGTGCCGTCGTACACCGTGATGGTGCTGTCGGCCTTGCCCTTGCCACGGATCTCCGGACGCGTGTCGTCCGTCACGCCGTTCGACGCAATGTTGCCCGTGATCGCGCCCTGGTCGTCCACCAGCGCGCTGATCGACACTTCAACCTTCGAGGTGTCCACCGTCACGTTCACCGGCGCGCTCGGCGCGCTCGCGTTGCCCGCCGGGTCGGTCACCACCGTCGTGAAGCTGTGCGAGSCGTCCGCCAGGCCCGTGTCCGGCGTGAAGCTCCAGTTGCCGTTGCCGTCCACCAGCGCCTCGCCGAGCTTGGTGCCGTTGTCGCTCACCGTCACCGTGCTGCCCGCTTCGGCCTTGCCGCTGAAGGTCGGGCGGTTGTCGTCCGTGGTCTCGTCACTGGTCAGCGGGCCCTGCTTGGCGCCCACGTCGTCCGTCACCACCAGCCCGCTCACCGCGTCCGGCGCCTTCGTGTCGATCACGAAGTTCCAGATGCCGGTCGCATCGCTGGTCTGGCCCACCGGGTTGGTCGCCGTCGCCGTCAGGTTGTGCGCTCCATCGGCCAGGTTCGCGCCCGGCGTGAAGCTCCACTTGCCGTTCGCATCCGCCTTCACCTCGCCCAGCAGCGTCGCACCGTCATAGATCTTGACGGTGTTGCCCGCTTGCGCCGTGCCGGAGATGGTCGGCGTCGCGTCGTTGGTCACCTCGCCCTTCTGCAGCATGTGCACCACGCCCACGTCGTCCAGGACGTTCTCGATCACCGGCACGGCCGGTGGGACCGTGTCCACCGTCACCGCGTACGGATCGCTCGGCTCGGTCTTGTTCCCCGCAGGGTCCATCTCCACCACCGTGAACTCGTTCACGCCACCCGCCAGCGGCGACTGCACCTGCAGCGACCACTTGCCGTTCTCGTCCACCGTCGCGCGGCCCAGCACATGGCTGCCCGTCACGTCCTTCACCGTCACGATGACGGTGTCGCCCGCCGTGCCCGTGCCATGGATCACCGGTCGGCTGTCGTCCGTCGTCCCGCCAGACGCCACGTTGCCCGTCACCAGGCCAATGTCGTCTTCCACCCCAGTGATCGCCAGCTTGCTCTCATCCGGCTTGGTCAAGTCCACGCCAAACTCGAAGGGGTCCGAAGGATCGCTTTCGTTGCCGGCCTTGTCGGTTTCAGTGATGGTGATCGCGTGCGGTCCCTCGGCCAGGTCCTCGGCCGGGGTCAAGGTCCAGCGACCCTTGTCGTCGACGACGACCTCGCCGATCGGGTTGCCGTTGTCGTAGACGGTGATGGTGTCGCCGGGCGTGCCATTGCCAGTGAATTCGGGCTTGGCATCGTTCGTGACGCCGCCCTTGGAAATCGGGCCGGTGATCTCTACGACGTCGTCGATCACGCTCTCMAGCCCTTGACCATCRCCCACGCCGGGCKTTKTCGGCTTCGWCGTGTCGACGTCGACCACAAACTGGCTSCCGGCGCTGGTATTGCCCGCCGSGTCGGTCGCCGTCACTTCGAAGGTGTGCTCACCCTCGGCCAGGGGATCCTGGGGCGTGAACGTCCACGCGCCGGTCACCGGATCCGTGTCTGCCGTGCCAAGCACCTTGCCGTTGTCGATCACCGTCACCTTGCTGCCAGGCTCGGCCGTGCCGCTCAGCGTGGGCTGGGTGTCGTTGGTCGACTGGCCGCTTTGCAGAAAGCCCTCGTCCGGCGCAACGTCGTCCAGCACGGAACCGATCTCGGGGGCAGAGGGCGCCTGCGTATCGACATTCACGGGCACCTTGATCACGGTGCTGTTGCCGGCGTCGTCGATCTCGGTGACCACGACGGTGCCGCCGCCCTCGGGCAGCGGGTTCGCCGGCGCCGGTACGGCCCAGGTGCCGTCGGGCTGCACCGTCGTCTCGCTCGTCTCGCCGCCCGGGTAGGTCACAACGATGGTGTCGCCAGGCTCGCCCTTGCCGCTCAGCGTGGGCTTGTCGGTGTTGACCAGGCCGGTCTCGTCGACCGCGCCATCAATCTGCGCATCCGGCGCCTTGGGCGGCACGGTGTCCACGTCGAACTCGAAGGGATCCGAAGGCTCGCTCACGTTGCCAGCCTTGTCGGTTTCCGTGATGGTGATCGAGTGCCGACCGTCTTCCAGCGCGCCGCTCTTGTCATCAAGGGAGAAAGTCCAGTCCCCCTTGTCGTCGACGACGACCTGCCCGAGCACCACATCGTTCTTGTCGTAGATGGTGATCGTGCTGCCGGGCTCGCCCGTGCCGAAGAACCCAGGGCGGCTGTCATCGGTGACACCACCGGCGGGGATCTCGCCGACGATCGTGCCGATGTTGTCGATGGCCCCGCCCACGCTGGGCTTGCTCGGGGGCGTCAGGTCGACGACGAACTCGAAGGGGTCCGAAGAATCGCTCGTGTTGCCGTTGTTGTCGCTTTCCGTGGTGGTGATCGAGTGCGATCCCTCGGGCAGATCCTCGGTCGGGGTAAAGCTCCAGTTGCCATTGCCGTCGACGACGACCTCGCCGATCACCTTGCCTTGATCGTAGATGGTGATGGTGTTGCCAGGCGTGCCATTGCCGACGAATTCGGGGCGCGTGTCATCGGTCGCGCCCTTGTCCGAGATCGCGCCGGTGATCGGACCGACGTCGTCGATGGCGCCCGCCTGCGGCGGCGCGGAGATGGGCTTTGGCTGCTCGGGTTCGGGCTTGGGATCGGGCGTGGGTTGGGCAGGCTCGACCCAGTCCGAAGAACCGGAGTTGCTCGCCGCAATGCCGCCAGCCGCCAGACCACCGAGCATGAGCAGGGGCCAGAAGACACCGGCGTTGTCGTCATCACTGCCCGCAGTACCCGGAGCGACCGGATCGCCAGCCAGCGCGACCGCCGTCATGTCCCCGTCGGCCAACGAGAAGATCGCACCCGCCCCATCGGTCCGGCCATACGCATAGAGCTGGCCGTCTTCCGCGACGCCGAACAGGCCCGGAGGCTCGGCCAGCAGGAAGTAGCCTTCCAAAATCAAGGCAGGGCTGGTCTCGCCCTCCAAAGTCAACTGCAGGTCATCGCCGACACGCGTCAGGGTCGCGTTTTCTGGCGCAACGCCACTCTCGTCCTTGAGCAGGTATTTGACGTTGGGCAAAGCCTTGACCTTGACAGGCAACTTCCCGTCCAAGGCCACCGCCTCGCCTGCGTTCCTGCCATTCTTGTTGATAACAACTGCCGTCTTTTTTGTAGCCACTGGATGCTCKCGTCTAATGAAAATGAAATGAAACCGAAATTCGTTTTTCAACGGCAGATGCCGGGCAATGAGAAGCCCGACAGACTTGCCGCCGAACCGCAATCGGGTGCGACTGATAACTCCACAAGCTGAAAACGATGGCGTTTGCGCGCTCACCGCTCGATCGATCGAATCGAAACTGCATCGCGCAATTCGATTCAGTGATCAAGCGGATTGAAGGCACTATTGAGACGCCATTGAGTCACCTTTGCCGCGCGATTTCCGAGCACTCTCGGACCACGCTCTGCCGTCGGCGCTTGAGACTCAGAACTCTAGTAAAAGTGGATTCAATAGGGAATGAGAAAACGCCGCGATCGCTTCACGAAAAGGCCGAGCGTTGGTGCATTTCTGGCTTGCACCGAGCCCGTGCGACGACCACTCGCAGCCCCGGCGAAGGACTGGGCGGACGCCCGACAAAAATAGATACAATCCGCCGGCGCAGGCGATAGGTTGGGTCATGGTCGGTCGCGCGACACTTCTCACCGTCTTCATGCAGGAGCATTGCGGACTCGCATTCACGCGGACGCGGCGGCATCCTCTTGAACAGCCTTCGTGCCACTCCGACAGGAAGGTCTGATCGAAATGACAATGCGCGTGATCATCGCGGACGACCACCCGATCATCCTGGCCGGGGTGCGGATGCTGCTCGAGAACAGCAGCGAGATCGAGGTGGTGGCCGAGGCCGACTCACCGGACACGCTGTTGGCGGCGTTGCGCCAAACGCCCTGCGACCTGCTGATCACCGATTTTTCGATGCCGGGCGGCGAGGCGGCAGACGGCCTCGGCTTGCTTCAACGCATCCGGCGTGACCATCCCGATCTGCCGATCGTTGTCTTGACGATGATCGGCAACGTCGGCGTGCACGGCGCCATCCTGGAAGCCGGCGTTCGCGGGCTGATCGACAAGGCGTCCGGCATGGCGGAGATCTCCCTCGCGATCCAGGCAGTGGCCCAGGGCCGCAACTACATCAGCACCACTTTCAGGCAAGGCCTGCTGCAAAGCGAGTTCGACTCGGCTGCGGGCGAATCCGCGCGGCTTTCACCGCGCGAGCTCGAAGTGATTCGCCTGTTCGCATCCGGCTTGACGGTGACGGGCATTGCCGAACGCCTGGCTCGCAGCGTGAAGACGGTCAGTCGGCAGAAGTCGGACGCGATGGTCAAGCTCGGTCTCAAGAACGATCTCGAAATCTATGTCTATGCGCGTGAGAACGGCATGAATTCCTGAGCGGAGGCCTTGCCGGCCCTCGCACCGATGGATCGTGCGGCGCATTGTTTCAGGCGCCAGGGCCATGCATCCGAACGAACGCCGACGCCCTTGCCAGCGCCGACACCAGCGCTTCCCGCGTCGGGCCATACAGCGCGAGGACGGCCTTTTCCGATTCGGGCCCGTCGGCCTCGGCCTGCCGCTCGACGGCCCGCAATGCGCTGACCGCCTTGGCCTCGTCGAGTTGATGGCAAGCTGAGCTCAGCCTGTGCGCCAACTGCCGCAAGCGCGGAAGATCCTCGTGCGCGGCGGCCTGGTCCATCGCCTTCAGATCCTCTTCGGTGGCGGCGACGAAGATGCGCACCAGCTTGGCGACCTTGTCGAGGCTTCCGCCGCACAGCTGCATGAGAGCCGGATAGACCGCGTCCGTCGGCTCCGATGATCCGGTGGCCGGCGGGCCGGATGCCGTGGCTGCAGCACCCGCGGACTGCCGCTCCAGGATCTCGACCAACGCATGCCGCAGTTCATGAAGCTGCAAGGGCTTGGTCAGATAGGCGTCCATGCCGAGCGCCAGGCAACGCTCGGCTTCGCCCTGCAAGGCGTTGGCCGTCAGTGCGACGATCGGCAATCTCGAGGCTCCGAGCCTTGCCTCGTGAGCACGCAGCCGCTTCGTCAGGTCGTAGCCATCGAGCCGCGGCATGTGGCAGTCGGTCAGCAGCATCGCATAGCCGCCATGGGAGGACATCAGCATGTCCCAGGCCTGCTCGCCGTCTTCGGCGCAGTCGCAGGCGAAGCCGAGCTTGGCGAGCTGCAGCGTGAGGACTTCGCGATTGATCTCATGGTCCTCGGCCAGCAGCAGCTTGCGCCCGCGACCGATCGGCTCCGACCCTGGCCCGGCCGCGGCGGTCTTCGCCTGGCCGAACGAAGAGCGCGCTGACCGAACCTGCCCGGACAGGGCGCCCGCGCTCGGGATCCAGGGTCGCAAGGGCAGACTCACGGTAAACCGACTGCCCTTGCCCAGTTCGCTTTCGCAGCCGACGCCGCCGCCCATCAGCTCGACCAGTTGCTTGACGATCGTGAGTCCGAGTCCGGTGCCTCCGTAGCGCCGGGTGGTGGCGATGTCGGCTTGCTCGAAGGGCTGGAAGAGCGACTCAATGGCTCGCGGCTCGATGCCGATGCCGGTGTCTTCCACCGTCAACTGCAGCGAGCCGTCGACGCCCTTGTGGGCGCCGACCTTGACCCCGCCGCGATGTGTGAACTTGATCGCATTGCCGATCAGATTGGTGAGCACCTGCCGCAGCCGCACGGAGTCGCCAATGACAAATTGCGGTATCTGCTCATCGATCTCGACATCAAGGCTGATACCCTTGGGCATCGCTTCCGGCCGCAGCGTCTCGCACACGTCCTCGATCAGTCCGGACAGCGACAGCGCACGGTTTTCGATATTCAGCTTGCGCGCCTCGATCTTCGAGAAATCGAGGATGTCGTTGATGATCGTGAGCAACGCCACCGACGATTCGCGGCTGCGCTGCAACATGGCGCGCTGGTCTTGCGCGAGCGGGGTGTCCAGCACCAGATCGATCATTCCCAGCACCCCATTGAGGGGCGTACGGACTTCATGGCTCATCATGGCGAGGAACTGGCCCTTGGCGTCCAGTGCCGATCGCGCCTCCTCGGCCTTGGTGATCAGGTCCGCCTTGAGCGCCTCCTCCCTGGTGATGTCCTTGGCGATGCCGGTGAACGAGACCAGCACCCGATCGCTGCCTGCCTCCGCGCCCGTCGTCACGTGGCCTCGCACATCGACCGTACGCACCACGCCGTCACGGTTGCAGATGCGGAACTGATCGCGGTAGGCGCCGACCCCTTTTCGATAGGCCCGGTTCAGTGCGACGGCCGCTCGCCTGCGATCGTCCGAGTGCAGCAACCTGAACATGTCGCGATAGCTGAAGTCGGCATCGCGGCCGCAGATTTCGCGGACCTTGGGATCGGCCGCGATGAGGGTCGCGAGCAGTTCGCGGCCCGTCGGGCTGGCACCCTTGCGCAAGGGAATGACCGAACGCCACACACCCAGCCCGCCGCTGCCGAGGGCAAGTTCGAGTTCGAGCTGCGATTCCTCGAGTTTCGCCAGCACCCGCTCTGCCTGCGACTTGGCCTCGCTCATGGCGAGTTCGCCCAGGCGGCGCTCGGTGATGTCCCGGTTGACGCCGATCAGGTGGTTGTTTCCCCGGCGCATGCGATTGGGCGACGAGAAGCCCTCCACCCACCGGATCGCCCCTGAATCGTCGACGATGCGAAATACGTAGGCTGCCACATTCTTCTGCGTGATGGCGCGATCGACACGGGACTTGACTTCAAGCCTGTCATCGGGATGCATCCGGGCGTACAC
>NZ_JBFUCI010000217.1:0-10514 GCF_056405335.1 Variovorax sp. P1_H12_2 | reverse complement strand
ACCTGGGCGTGCTGGCGGTCTTCAAGTACGCGAACTTCTTCGTCGCCAACGTCAATGACGGCCTCCTGGCGGCGGGCTACTCGCCGATCTCGATGCTGCACATCGCGCTGCCGATCGGGATCTCGTTCTATACCTTCACGCAGATCGCCTTCCTGGTGGACTGCTGGCAAGGCAAGGTGCACGAGCGCAGCTTCGTGCACTACCTGCTGTTCGTCACCTACTTTCCCCACCTGATCGCGGGTCCGGTGCTGCATCACGCGCAGATGATGCCGCAGTTCGCCAATCCGGCGACCTACCGGGTCGACTACGACAAGATCGCGCTCGGGCTGGCGATCTTCGTCTTCGGGCTGGGCAAGAAGCTGCTGATCGGCGACCCGATGGGCGAGTACGCCGACCTGATGTTCAACGGCGTCCACAAGGGCCTGACGCCGACGATGGGCACCGCTTGGGTCGGCGTGCTGGCCTACACGCTGCAGATCTACTTCGACTTCTCGGGCTACTCGGACATGGCGGTGGGCCTGTCGCTGTGCCTGGGGGTGCAGTTGCCGCTCAACTTCAATTCACCCTACAAGTCGACCAACATCATCGAGTTCTGGCGCCGCTGGCACATCTCGCTGTCGACCTTCCTGCGCGACTACCTCTACGTGCCGCTGGGCGGCAATCGCAAGGGACCGGCGCGGCGCTACCTGAACCTGTTCCTGACGATGCTGCTGGGCGGCCTGTGGCACGGGGCGGCCTGGACCTTCGTCATCTGGGGCGCATTGCACGGCTTCTTCCTGATGGTCAACCACCTCTGGAACGCCAAGGTGCGCCGCAACGCCAAGCCCGGCCGGGTGGCGCGCCTACTCGGCTGGCTGCTGACCTTCGTCTGCGTGATGATCGCCTGGGTCGTGTTCCGGGCCGAGAGCATGCACGCCGCGACCACCATCTACCAGGCCATGCTCGGGATGCACGGCACCGCGCATTCGGTGTTCAGCGAACTCGGGGCCGTGCCCTACCGCAAGAACGACTTCTTCCATACGCTGCTGGTCGGACTGTTCATCTGCCTGGTCATGCCGCCGACCATCACGCTGCAGCGCTGGGTGCCGCAGCTGCAGGCCCTGGCCGGACGGCCGCGCCTGGCCTGGGTGTTCACGGCGCTGATGGCCGTCTTCACGGTGTACCTGCTGGGCGTCTGCGTTTCGAAGCTGGGCTCGTACAGCCCCTTCCTCTATTTCCAATTCTGATATGACTCCCGCGAAACTCTGGCTGCGGATCTTCGGGGCCGGCTTCCTCGTCATCATCGCGCTGCTGATCGTGACCCTGAAGACGCCGGCCTTCTATGGCGACATGACCCGCATCGGCCTGCTGTCGGAGACCGCCTTCGGCTGGCGGATCGAKCCGCCGCACGTGGACCGGCAGTACCTGAATGCGGTGCCGGTCGCCGACGCCGACATCGTTGTGATCGGCGACAGCTTCTCGATGTCGAACCGCTGGCAGTCGCTGCTCACCCGGGCCGGCTACCGCGTCACGACCACCTTCTGGGGCCAGATCAACGAGGAACTCTGCGGCGACTTCGATGCCTGGCTCGATCGCGCGGGCTTCCGCGGCAAGCTGGTGATCGTCGAGAGCATCGAGCGCCTGGTGAACGACCGCATGGTCGCCACGCAGACCTGCAAGACGATGACCAAGCCCTTCTCGGCCGGCCTCAAGCCCTTCTTCGAATCGCCCTCGGCGGTGCCGGCGCCGGCGCTCAACTGGGACGGCAAGCTGACCTCGGGCGTGCGGATCTATCGCAACACCAGGAGGGCGCGCGAGGCGACGGAACCGATCTTGTCGAACGACCGCATCCTGGTGCGTCCGGTTCCCGAGGGCTGCGCGATGTTCAGCCACCAGCTCTGCGACAAGGTCCCGTTCTGGCCGGCCGACGACGAGAACGGCGAGCTCACGGTGCAGCATGCGGCACAGATGAAGGCCTTCAGCGACGCCCATCCGCAGCGCGCCGTCCTGTGGATGATCATTCCCAACAAGACCACCGTGTATGTCAAGCCGGAACATTCGAAAGATTTCGTGACGGCTTTCGGGGCCGCCGATCTCGGCCCCGACCTGTTCAGCCTCTCGCAGGAGGAGAAAAAGAAGGTCCGCGACTATTTCTTCCCCAACGACACGCACCTGTCGATGCACGGGCAGTTGGTGGTCGGTCAGCGCATACTCGAGGCGGTTCGCAAGATCCTGCCCACTGCGCCCTCGAAGGCTTCTTGAAGCTATCATCTGCAACCGGAAGCCACTACGCGTGATCCTCTACGAGTACCCCTTCAACGAGCGCATCCGGACCTACCTGCGGCTGGAACACCTGTTTCGCCGTCTTGGCGAACTGGTGCCGGCCGACTCGCCGCTGCTGCATCACTATGCGCTCGTCACGATCTTCGAGATCATGGACGTGGCTGCTCGCGCCGACCTCAAGGCCGATGTGCTGCGCGATCTCGACAAGCACAAGAACGTCTTCAACAGCTACCGCGGCAATCCCGCGATCGCCGAGTCGGTGCTGGACCAGGTGGTGGGCAAGCTCGAAAGCAACTTCGCGACGCTCAACACGGTGCCTGGCAAGGCGGGCCAGGCGCTGACCGAGAACGAGTGGCTCATGAGCATCCGCAGCCGCGCCGGCATCCCGGGCGGCACCTGCGAATTCGACCTGCCGGCCTACTACACCTGGCAGAACCGCCGGGCCCCCGAGCGCCGCGCCGACCTCGAACGCTGGTCGTCAACGCTCGCTCCGCTGGCCGAATCGATCTACCTGCTGCTCAAACTGCTGCGTGACGCCGACGTGCCCTACAAGGTGATCGCGGCCARCGGCCAGTTCCAGCAGACCCTGCCGCAAGGCCGCAGCTTCCAGCTGCTGCGGCTGCGCATCGACCCCAAGCTCGGGCTCATCCCCGAGATCAGCGGCAACCGGCTCATGGTGTCGGTGCGCCTGATGCGGCACGAGGCCGACGACCGGCTGCACCAGAGCACGGACGACGCGCCTTTCGAACTCACCCTCTGCGCATGAGTGCCGTGAATGCTCTCGGCGAGCGGATCGTCAGGTGCCCGGCGTGCGGGCAGGACAGCGTCTATGCGGCCAGCAACCCCTACCGGCCGTTCTGCAGCGCGCGCTGCAAGGGCATCGATCTCGGCGCCTGGGCCAGCGAGGAATTCAAGATGCCCGCCGATGCGCCGCCGGACGATGATCCGTTCGGCGATCCCAAGCGCCAGTAAGCCCTAGGCCGCAGGCCGCTCGAAGGCCAGGCCGCGCTCCTCGGCCAGCCAGCCCAGCACCGGGAGCGCGCCCGGCAGCACCGGCGCAACGTCCAGCGGCAGTTGCTGCCAGCACATCGCCTGCCCCTCGCGCATTTCGAAATCGCCCGCCCACTGCGTCACCTTGCACCAGTGCAGGCGCACCAGCGCGTGCGGGTAATCGTGCTCGGTGACCTTCCAGACTTCGGCGCCGGCGATCGTGATGCCGAGTTCCTCGTGCAACTCGCGGCGCAGGGCCTGTTCGACGGACTCGCCGGCTTCGAGCTTGCCGCCCGGGAATTCCCAGTAGCCCGCATAGGGCTTGCCCTCGGGCCGGGTCGACAGCAGCAGCGCGTCGTCCTCGCGGATCAGGATGCCGACCGCGACCTCGGTGTGCTTGCGCGAACCCGTCATGGCAGCCTCAGGCGCGCCCGGCATAGTCGCGCGCGAACTGGTAGGCCACGCGGCCGCTGCGCGAGCCACGCTCGAGCGCCCACACCAGCGCTTGCGGGCGCGCGGCCTCGACCGCCTTGGCGTCGACACCGAAAGAGGAAAGCCACTGGGCGACGATCGCCAGGTACTCGTTCTGGCTGAACGGATAGAAGCTCACCCAGAGGCCGAAGCGCTCCGACAGCGAGATCTTCTCCTCGATCACTTCGCCCGGGTGCACCTCACCGTCTTCCGTGTGGGTGTAGCTGAGGTTGTCCTTCATGTACTCGGGCAGCAGGTGGCGCCGATTGCTGGTCGCGTAGATCAGCACGTTGGGCGTCGACGCGGCGATCGAGCCGTCGAGGATCGACTTGAGCGCCTTGTAGCCCGGCTCGCCCTCGTCGAAGCTCAGGTCGTCGCTGAAGACGATGAATTTCTCGGGACGGCCCGAAACCACCTCGACGATGTCGGGCAAGTCGGTCAGCTCGGCCTTGTCGACCTCGATCAGGCGCAGGCCCTGCGGCGCATAGGCCTGCAGGCAGGCGCGGATCAGGGACGACTTGCCGGTGCCGCGGGCACCGGTCAGCAGCACGTTGTTGGCCGGCTTGCCCTCGACGAACTGGCGCGTGTTGCGCTCGATCTTTTCCTTCTGGACGTCGATTTCCTTCAGCGCATCGAGCGACATCGCGGCCACGTGGCGCACCGGCTCGAGCGTGCCGTGGCCCGAGCTGCGGCGGCGGTAGCGCCAGGCGATCGAGGCGTTCCAGTCGTCGGGGGCCGACAGCGGCTGGGGAAGGATCGACTCGATGCGGCCGATGAGCTGTTCGGCGCGTTCCAGGAGACGTTCGAATTTCTCGTTCATGGCAGCGAGCGCAGCAAGCGTGGGGGCTTCATGACCGGTAGTCGGCGTTGATGGTGACGTAGTCGTGGCTCAGGTCGCAGGTCCAGACCGTGTCGGCGGCGCTGCCGCGGCCCAGCGCGATGCGCACCGTGATCTCGCTCTGCTTCATCACGCGCTGGCCATCTTCCTCGCGGTAGCTCGGATTGCGACCGCCCTTGACCGCCACATGGACGTCGTCGAGGTAGAGGTCGATGCCGGTCTGGTCGAGGTCGGCAATGCCGGCATAGCCGACGGCCGCGAGGATGCGGCCCAGGTTCGGGTCGCTCGCGTAAAACGCGGTCTTGACCAGCGGCGAATGGGCGACCGCATAGGCAACCTGCCGGCACTCGGCCGAATCCTTGCCGCCCTCGACCCGGATCGTGATGAACTTGGTCGCGCCTTCGCCGTCGCGCACGATGGCCTGGGCCAGCTGGCGCGCGACGTTCTGCATCGCTTCCACGAGGGCGCGGCCTTCGACGGATTCGAGCGAGGTGATGGTGGCGTGCGCCGCCTTCTGCGTCGCGATCACGACGAAGGAATCGTTGGTCGAGGTGTCGCCATCGATCGTCACGCGATTGAAGGAGGCATCGGCCAGCGCCTTGGCCAGCGGCTGGATCAGCGACGCCTCGATCTTCGCATCGGTGGCCATGAAGCCGAGCATGGTCGCCATGTTCGGCCGGATCATGCCGGCGCCCTTGCTGATGCCGGTGACCGTGACGGTCACGCCGCCGATCTGCACCTGCTGGCTGAAGGCCTTGGGCACGGTGTCGGTCGTCATGATGCCTTCGGCCGCGCGCGCCCAATGGCCGGGCGCGGCATCCGCGAGCGCGGCAGGCAGGCCGGCTTCGATGCGGTCGATCGGCAGCGGCTCCATGATCACGCCGGTCGAGAAAGGCAGGATCTGCTCGGGCGCGAGATTCAGGTGCCGCGCGAGCGCGATGCAGGTCGCCCGCGTGCGCGCCAGGCCGTCCTCGCCGGTGCCGGCATTCGCGTTGCCGGTGTTGATCAGCATCGCGCGAATGCCGAAATCGCGGGCCAGGTTCTCGCGGCAGACCTGGACCGGCGCGGCGCAGAAGCGGTTCTGCGTGAACACGCCGCCGACCGCGGCGCCTTCGTCGATCAGCACCACCGTGAGGTCCTTGCGGTTGGCCTTGCGTACGCCCGCTTCGGCCACGCCGATGCGGACACCGGGCACCGCATGCAGCGCGGCGGGGTCGGGAGCGGAAAGATTCACTGGCATGAGGAAATCCTGGTCGTTGCTGTCAGGTGAGCTTGCCGTGGCACTGCTTGAATTTCTTGCCGCTGCCGCACGGACACGGGTCGTTGCGGCCGACGCGCGCGAAGGCCGCGGCACCGGCACTCAGGCCGCCGGCCGCCTGGCGGCGCAGGCTTTCCTCGTCGACCCGGACCTCGACCTCGCCGGTTTCGGTCGGCGCCGTGTAGGTGATGTTGGCGAGGTTCTCGCCGCGGCTTTCCATGGCGTCGGCAGCTTCCTCGAGCTGTTCGCCGGACTGCACGCGCACCGTCATGAGCTGGCGCGTGACCTCGTTCTTGACCGAGTCGAGCAACTGGCCGAAGAGCTCGAAGGCCTCGCGCTTGTATTCCTGCTTGGGCTGCTTCTGCGCATAGCCGCGCAGGTGGATGCCCTGGCGCAGGTAGTCCAGCGAAGCCAGGTGCTCGCGCCAATGGGTGTCGATGCTCTGCAACAGCACCATGCGCTCGAACTGCGTGAAGTTCTCCTGGCCGATCAGCGCGACCTTGGCGCTGAAGGCCTCGTTGCCGGCGGCGACCACCTTCTCGACCACATCCTCGTCGCCGATCGCAGTCGCGGCCTCGACTTCCTTCTGCAGCGGGATCTGCAGGCCCCACTCGTCGGCCAGGGTCTTCTCGAGCCCGGCCAGCTGCCATTGCTCCTCGACCGATTCGGCCGGCACGTACTGACGCACCAGGTCGGTGAAGCAGCCTTCGCGCAGCGCCTCGATCTGCGCGCTCAGATCGGTGGCGTCGAGGATGTCGTTGCGCTGCTGGTAGATCACCTTGCGCTGGTCGTTCGAGACGTCGTCGTACTCGAGCAGCTGCTTGCGCACGTCGAAGTTGCGCGCCTCGACCTTGCGCTGCGCGCTCTCGATGCTGCGGGTCACGATGCCGGCCTCGATCGCCTCGCCGTCGGGCATCTTGAGGCGGTCCATGATCGCCTTCACGCGGTCGCCCGCGAAGATGCGCATCAGCGGGTCGTCCAGGCCCAGATAAAAGCGCGAGGAGCCCGGGTCGCCCTGGCGGCCCGAGCGGCCGCGCAGCTGGTTGTCGATGCGGCGCGACTCGTGACGCTCGGTGGCAATGATGCGCAGGCCGCCGAGCGACTTCACGAACTCGTGGTCCTTGTCCCATTGGGCGCGCAGCCGTGCGATTTCTTCGGCCTTGGCGGCATCGTCGACGGACTCGTCGGCTTCCACTGCCTCGATCATCTTCTCGACGTTGCCGCCGAGCACGATGTCGGTCCCGCGGCCCGCCATGTTGGTCGCGATCGTGATCATCTTGGTGCGGCCCGCCTGGGCCACGATCTCGGCTTCGCGCGCATGCTGCTTGGCGTTCAGCACCTGGTGCGGCAGGCCGGCCTTCTCGAGCAGGCCGTCGATGATCTCGGAATTCTCGATCGACGAGGTGCCGACAAGCACCGGCTGGCCGCGCTCGTAGCACTCGCGGATGTCCTGGATCGCGGCGTCGTATTTCTCGCGCGTGGTCTTGTAGACGCGGTCGAGCTGGTCCTCGCGCCTGCTCTGACGGTTCGGCGGAATGATCATGGTCTCGAGGCCGTAGATCTCCTGGAACTCGTAGGCCTCGGTGTCGGCCGTGCCGGTCATGCCGGCGAGCTTGGCGTAGAGCCGGAAGTAGTTCTGGAAGGTGATCGAGGCCAGGGTCTGGTTCTCGGCCTGGATCTCGACGCCTTCCTTGGCCTCCACGGCCTGGTGCAGGCCATCGCTCCAGCGGCGGCCGGTCATCAGGCGGCCGGTGAATTCATCGACGATCACGACCTCGCCTTGCTGCACCACGTAGTGCTGGTCGCGATGGTAGAGATGCCGCGCCCGCAGTGCCGCATTCAGGTGATGCATCAATGTGATGTTGGCCGGATCGTAGAGCGACGCGCCCTCGGGCAGCAGCTTGAACTCGGACAGCACCTGCTCGGCCTTCTCGTGGCCGTCTTCGGTCAGGAACACCTGGTGGGTCTTCTCGTCGACCGTGAAGTCGCCGGGCTTGGTGACGCCTTCGCCAGTGCGCGGATCGGCCTCGCCTTCCTGCTTGACCAGCAGCGGCACGACCTTGTTGATCGCCAGGTAGAGCTCGGTGTGGTCCTCGGCCTGGCCGCTGATGATCAGCGGCGTGCGCGCCTCGTCGATCAGGATCGAGTCCACCTCGTCGACGATCGCGTAGTTCAGCCCGCGCTGGACCCGGTCGCCCGGCTCGTACACCATGTTGTCGCGCAGGTAGTCGAAGCCGTACTCGTTGTTGGTGCCGTAGGTGATGTCGCTGCCGTAGGCCTGCTGCTTCTCCTCGCGCGGCATCTGCGGCAGGTTGATGCCGACCGACAGCCCGAGGTAGTTGTAGAGGCGGCCCATCCACTTGGCGTCGCGGCCGGCGAGGTAGTCGTTCACCGTGACCACGTGCACGCCCTTGCCGGTGAGCGCATTGAGGTACACCGGCAGCGTGGCCGTCAGGGTCTTGCCCTCGCCGGTGCGCATTTCGGAGATCTTGCCGTTGTGCAGCGCCATGCCGCCCAGCAGCTGGACGTCGAAATGGCGCATCTTCATGATCCGTTTCGACGCTTCCCGCACCGTAGCGAACGCTTCAGGCAGCAGGTCGTCGAGCGACTCGCCCTTGGCGACACGGTCCTTGAACTCCTGCGTCTTGGCGCGCAGCGCGTCGTCGTCGAGCTTCTCGAAGGACGGTTCCAACGCGTTGATGCGTTCGACCGTCTTGCGATACTGCTTCAAGAGCCGGTCGTTGCGACTGCCGAAAATTTGGGTCAGGAAGTTGGTGGCCATGAATGGAGATCGATGCACACTCGCCGGATGCGGGCGCCTCGACCGAAGTCCCTAAGATAGACGGAGAACGAACTTGGGCGCGCTTTGTCAAAAGACAAGCGGACCGGCCCGCAGGATTGCCGGCAAACCGCTGATTTTAGCCGCCTTGTCCTGGCCCTCACGACCTGCCATTTCCCGCCACTTCGGCCATTTGCCCGTCCATTGCCCATGAATCGCCGCTACAACGCCGTCACCGTGCTCGAAGCCACCGAGGGTTCCCCGACCCTGGCGGGCCTGGCCGCGCGCGCCCGCGACGCCAGCGAACGGCTGGCCGCGGTGCTTGACCTGATCCCGCCCGAGATGCGCCCCGCCATCCAGGCCGGCCCGGCCGAGGGCGATGTATGGTGCATGCTGGTTCACGGCAGCGCGGCGGCCGCCAAGCTGCGCCAGTTGGCACCGATGCTGCACGCGCGGCTGAAGTCGCGCGGCTGGGAGGTGGCGACGATCCGGATCAAGGTGACGTCGAGGCGCTGAAAACCGTCGCCGGCGGCTCAGGTCTGGGCCAGCGCCAGTCCCAGCGTGAGGGCCACCGAGGTGCCGAAGATCGCCAGCCCGACGGTGCGGCGCCGGTGCGTCAGCATCCAGAGCACGACGCCCGAGAGCGACAGAAAGATCAGGCTGCCCGCCAGCGTGTCGACCAGCAGGATCCACCCCAGCGACATGCCGGTACCCTTGTGCATGTTGGTCAGCGTGGCGAGGAAGCCGTTGCGCGTGGTCGTGACGCCCACCGACCGGTTGCCGCGCCAGTAGTCCGCCTGCACGATGGCATCGGGGCCGCCGAAGTTGAACACCCATCGCTCTGGCTGCATCAACGGGTCGGCCTTGCCCTTTTCGCTCCAGCCAACCGGCCGCGCGGGCTCGGTCCGCATCGAATTCGGCGGGCCCTTCTGGTCCAGCGCGCGCTGCAGCCAGACCGCCATGTCCTGCGCGCTCGCGGGCGCCGGGTCGGGAAGCGACAACTGGGCGCTGGCGCGCTGCTGCGACATCGGCAGCTTGAGCACGGCCCGGTGGTTGAGCCAGATGCCCGCGGTGCCGAAGATCAGGCCAAGAATCGCGCCCCAGAGGCCGATCCAGCCGTGGGTCTTGCGGATCCACTGGAGGGCGATCGCGCGGCGCTGCATCGAATGGCTGCGGCTTGCGGCAGGGGCGGAGGCGTTGGATGCGTAGGACATGCGTTCAGCGTGATCGTTTTTTGAATGAAATGGCGCCGTGAGCAGCAGCCACTATGGCTGCCGGATGCCTTGTGGCGCGACAAGGTCGAATCTCTCGGCCGCTGTCCATTCTGCCTTCCTGTCACGCACCGGCGCCCCGGGGCACGGTGAATCAGACGTTTCTGAGGGACGGCCACGCGGCCCATTCCTAGACTGCGTTCAGATGAAATCCCTGGAACCCGAAATGTCCCGCGCTCCCGTACGCATGCCCGTGGCCCCCCCTGCAGACGAGGCAATGCGCCGAGATGCCGAAGCGGGCATGGACACCCTCTTGCGGCGCGTCGGCGTGCGGACGCGAGGCGATCTGCCCGACCAACCGGTTGGCGTGCCGGCGGCCGTTGAAGCGACGCCATTGCACAACTACCCGGGACCGGGGTTCGAGCACATGACGACGCAGGCCTGGAACCGGCTGCCCGCGAGCTGCAGGGGATCGTGGATGGAACGCTCGGCCGGCAATGGTGGCGCTGCGCGCCGGGTCCGCGTGGCCCTGACCGCCGATGCCGACCTGCTGCCGGTGTACCTGATGGATTCGGTCCGCACCGACCTGCCTTCGCTCGGCGCCTGAACCGTGGCCGGAAACGCAGGAAACTGGTGCCGCTTGTCGGAATCGAACTGACGACCTACCGCTTACAAGGCGGTTGCTCTACCAACTGAGCTAAAGCG
>NZ_JBFUCI010000216.1:0-10528 GCF_056405335.1 Variovorax sp. P1_H12_2 | reverse complement strand
CAGCGGCCAGCAGCGAGAAGAATAGAAAATTGACCGGCAGGCCCCAGAAGTTGCCCTTCTTGACTGCGTCGAAGCTCTTGCCGTAGCGCGAGAAGTCGCCGAAGTTGAGCATCGGCCCGCTGAAGTAGCTGACCACCAGCGCAGTCGCGCTGAGCATCACCGGCAGTGCGTCCCAGCCCGCGAACTTGACGCCACCCAGGCGCATGTCGATGTTGCTCCAGCCGGCCTTCCAGACCAGCCAGCCGCACAGCGCCGCCATCACCACGTACACGGCCGGACCGGCCCAGTCGATGAAGCGCCGGATCGCTTCCATGCCGTGCCAGAACACGATGGCCTGCAGCACCCACATGACCATGAAAGCCACCCAGCCGAGCGCCGAGAGACCGACGAAGCCGTGCTGCGCCACGTCCGCGTAGGGGGCGAGGCCGGGATGGAAGTGCAGCGCCAGCAGCATGAATGCGCCCGAGGCCAGGTAGGTCTGGATGCCGTACCAGGCGACCGCGATCAGGCCGCGGATCACGGCCGGGATGTTGGCGCCCAGCACGCCGAACGAGGCGCGGCAGATCACCGGATAGGGTGTGCCGGTCACCTGGCTGGGCTTGGCCACCAGGTTGCAGAAGAACTGCACGATGCAGATGCCCACCAGCAGCGACACCAGCACCTGCCAGCTCGACAGGCCGAGCGCGAACAGGCTGCCGGCCGTGATGTAGCCGCCGACGCTGTGGACGTCGGACATCCAGAAGGCAAAGATGTTGTATTGGCCCCAGGTCTGCCGCTTCAACGGCGCAAGGTCTTCGTTGGTCAGGCGCGGGTCGTAGCCCGGCTTGATCACTGCGTTCGATTCGCTCGGGTGCACGGCGCCTGGGATCGGCAGCTCGATGCTGGCTTGGCTGACGGTTGCGTTCACGGGTGTCTCCTCGTGGCGGATGGTCGAAGGGCCGAACGGAATGCTCGGCCGGTTGATTGCACCCTATATTTGTATACAAAAAATGGGTGCAATCAAGCCCGATGTGGGGCCAAGGACTCCGTGATTACCCTGATCTGACGGGGCGGGGCGGAGCGAGGCGCCGGCAGGTGGCCAGCGATGGGACGTAAAAAGTACACAAGATCTAATGAATCATCTTGTTACTTTTGCAGTAATTAGGCACAATGTATTACATCGATGTGCTGCCGATCCGCGGCGCCACACGGACCACCCTTTCCTTGCGAGGCCCCCATGAAGACCCAGAAACAGGCAATCAGTGAAGGCTACGACGTCGATCTGTCGGGCCCCGGAAGACCGATGGGCGCCAAGGGCAAGTACCCCGATTTCGAGGTCATTCCCTTGCTGACGGAGATGGAGGCGGAGCTCATCAACACGCTGGGCCTCGTGCGCAACCTGCTGCTCGAAGGCACGCCTTCGCCAGACGCCCGGGAGGGCGTGGTGCTCGCGATCGACGGCCTGCTGGCCGCCTCGCGCTCCTGACCCCTCATCCCTCGAACCCTATTCAGACAGGAGCCACCTCATGAACACCTATCAGACAGTCAGCCAGGCCAGCGGCGTGGCACGCACCCTGAGCAGGAGCGCTGCCTGCACCATCGTCGTGTATCAGGCCGGCGGCAACCGATTCATCACCGCCCGGCCGTCCGATGCCGTGAGCGGCCTGGTGATCGGCATCTATCAGAACGGCTACCAGGTGCAAGGCGCCCGCCGCGCGGGCTGAATCCGGCACCCGGCGCGGCGCCGCTTTTCGCGCCGCCGCCCCCCCCCCCGCTCAACGCCTGCCTAAGGCGCCATGGCGGCCGGTGCCCTGGGCGAAGCGCCCGGCACCCTTCGCGCCCTCTCTTCGCCAGCGACAGCTCCCATCGAGCGCAGGCCGAACTTCGGTCGGTGCATGCACTGCTGCGGGAACGCGGCGATCTCGCGCGCCAGCGCCTGCGCCGAGGCCAAGGCATTTCCGGGGCACCACCACGCAATTGACAAGCCGCCACCTCGGAAGCGGCGACACCGGCCACCTCGTCGAGCGCACGACCGATCCCGACGATCCGGGCAAGGCGCAGGGTGCGGGCGTCGAACCGTGCATGGACACAGCCTTCCGCCTGAATCGATGGATCCGCTGAGAAGGAGAAGGCGCCCTCAAGCCGGGCAAGGAAAAGGGCCGAAAGGAAGCCTGTTGCGTCGGCTTCTGCAACGTTTTGTGACTGATTAATATTAATAGATTGGTTTGTCGAATTGAAATTGATTGTTTGGATGGTTGTGGGAAATTTCTAAAAAGACAATAAGAAAATTCTGAAATTGATTTGAATATATAGACGATCCATGTGTGGATTTTTTCGCAAAGAGAGGGAATATGCGATTCTATAAGTGCTGATGTATTCCGCATTGGGTTTGGATGCGACTTAAAATCGAGACGAAAGCGCGGGTTGAATGCTATTCGATTGAGAAATGGCCCACGCGCAATAGCCGTCAGACGGCCAAAACTCATAGCAAGGGAATCCAAATGCATACAGTCATCGTGGTCGACGATCACCCGGCCATCCGGCTCGCGGTCCGCTCCGCACTCGAGGCCGGCGGCGACTTCAAGGTCGTCGGCGAGGCCGGCGACGGCCCCACTGCGCTGGCCGCCATTCGCGATCAGCACCCCGACCTGGTCATTCTCGATCTCGATCTGCCTCGGCTCAGCGGCCTGGACCTGCTCGAGCGCGTGCGGAAATCCCAGCCCGAGATCAAGCTGCTGGTGTTGTCCGCGCAGCAGGAATCCGTTTTCGCCGCCCGCACGGTGCAGGCGGGCGCCAACGGCTTCATGAGCAAGAACGAAAACATGACGGCGGTGGTGCAGGCCGCCCAAACGGTGCTCGCCGGCTATAGCCTGTTCCCCTCGTCAGCGCTGTCCCCGCAGGCCCATCTCAATTCGCCGGCCAGCCCCGACGCCTTGATCAAGACCTTGTCCGACCGGGAACTGACGGTGC
Organism: Variovorax sp. P1_H12_2; assembly: GCF_056405335.1. Taxonomy (NCBI): domain Bacteria; kingdom Pseudomonadati; phylum Pseudomonadota; class Betaproteobacteria; order Burkholderiales; family Comamonadaceae; genus Variovorax; species Variovorax sp. P1_H12_2. The sequence continues at coordinate 7,579 of NZ_JBFUCI010000216.1, read as the reverse complement.
TGCAATACCTCGCGCGCGGCATGAGCAACAAGGAAATCGCCGAAACGCTGCTGATCAGCAACAAGACGATCAGCAGCTACAAGACACGCATCTTCGAGAAGCTCAGAATTTCCACGCTGGTTGAATTGGTCGATTTCACCCGCGCTCACCGTCTCATTTCCTGAGGGGCCGAAATGATCTTCGGCCATCTGGAGGGTCACTGCCTCTGGTTCTATGCGTTCGCCGCGGGTTTCGCGTTGTGCCTCGTCCTGAGCACGATCCGGACTCGGTCGTTGCGCATCGAGATGGGGCGCCGGCTGGCCGCGAAGGCCGAACTGCACGACCAGCTCGCCTTCCAGCGGGCGACGCTCGAGGGCATCCCCTATGCCATCTGCGTGCGCGACGCCGAGGCGCGGCAGATCTTCTGCAACGCAGCCTACGAAACGCTCTTCGGCACCACGCGCGAGGCGATCGAAGGCAAGACCGTGTGCGAAAGCGGGCTCGACTTCGCCGATCCCGAGCATATGACCCTGCTTCACGAGCGCTACCTCGACCTGCTCGCCAACCACGGCACCATCAGCGAGGACGTCGACGTGTCTGTCTACGGCCAGACGCGGCGCATTCTCCACTGGGCGGCGCCCATCGCGCTGAAGGAGGGCGCTGCGGCATCCGCGCTGATCGCCGGCGCGATCGACATCACCGAGCGCCAGCACCTGATCGAGCAGATCGAAACGGCCCTGACCCGGGCCGAGGAGGCGAACCGGGCCAAGTCCAACTTCCTCGCCACCATGAGCCACGAAATCCGCACGCCGATGAACGCGGTGCTGGGCCTGCTCGAACTGCTGGTGCGCGAGGGCCGGTTGAACGCGAAGGACCGGGAATCGGTCGAGCTGGCCCGCAGCTCGGCGCAATCCCTGCTCGGGCTGATCGACGACATCCTGGATATCTCGAAGATCGAGGCCGGGGGCCTGGAGATCGTGCTGGCGCCGGTACGGCTGCGGCCGATCCTCGAAGATGTGGCCAAGGTGTTCTCGGGCATGGCGCGCCAGCGCGGACTGGTCATCGGGCTCGACCTGGATCCGGCGGTCGGCGAATGGCATGTGACCGATGCGACGCGCTTCAGGCAGATCGTCAACAACCTGGTCAGCAATGCCATCAAGTACACCGATGCCGGCAGCGTCACGCTGCGCCTGCGCCACGCGAATCGGAGCGGGGACACCGAGTCGGTCGTCCTCGAGGTCGAGGACTCCGGCATCGGCATCGCGTCCGAGGATGTCGCGAACCTGTTCCGGCCCTTCTTCCAGGCCGAGGCCGCCGGGCCGCGTGCCGTCAGCGGCACGGGGCTGGGCCTGCCCATCGTGCAGAGGCTGTGCCGGAAGATGGGGGGCACGATCGAGGTTCGCAGCCAGCGCGGGCAGGGAACCTGCATCCGGGTCGCGTTCGACCTGTTGGTCGTGGCCGCGCCGCTGGCCGCGACGCTGCCGGCGATCCAGGACGACAACGAGTCCGGGCGTTCCTGGCGCTGGCACGGCAAGGTCCTGGCGGTCGACGACCATCCGGCCAATCGGCTGCTGCTGCGCCGCCAGCTGGATCACCTGGGCCTGGACTGCGAACTGGCCGAAGACGGCGAGACTGCACTGGAACTCTGGCGCGATGGCGGCTTCGACCTCGTCATCACCGATTGTTCGATGCCGGTCATGGACGGCTACGCATTGACTGCGGCCATCCGTGCGCTCGAGCGCGAGCAGCGCCTGCCGCGCTGCCCGGTCCTGGGCTGCACCGCCCATGTGCAGGAAGCGGAGAGGCGCCGCGCCCTCGAAGTGGGGATGGACGAGTGCCTGATGAAGCCCTTCAGCCTCGATGGCCTGTCGGCGGCGCTCCATCGGCATCTGCGCGCGGATCTTGCGGCACCGCCATCCGCGCCGCCGCCGGAAGCCCCGGCCGGGAGACCGTTCGACCCGCTGGCGCTGCGCAGCCTGTCCGACGGCGATGCCCGGGTCGAGGCGAGATTTCTCGAGGCCCTGCTGCGAGCCAACCTCGGCGACCTGCGGCAGCTTGTCGACCACGTCGAGTCGGGCGAGCTCCCTGAAGCGGCTTCCATGGCGCACCGGATCAAGGGCGCGGCACGGATGGTCCAGGCCGAGCGGGTGGTTCAGGCGTGCGAAGCGCTCGAGCTCGCGTGCCGCGGCGAGCAGCCGTCGTCACCGACCGGTGGCCTGGCCCTGCTGGTGGAGCGCCTGGACGAACTCAATCGGGCGATCGAAGTGCTACTGGCGGATCTGGGGCAGCCCGCCATGCAGTCCTGGACGCATGGCGCAGCAGCCAGATCCAGCTCGTCGCCGAACCGTTCGTGAGCAGGCGTGCGTCGCTCACGAGATCCTCCCGACGGCCGGAGCGAGGGCGCGCTCGGCCTCGATCCGTTGCATTGCCGCGGCGCGTGACGAGGCCTGGAAGTCGTCGGGCACGATCAGGACGTCGCTGCTCGCCCAGCACAGCACGCGCTGCGCCACGCTGCCGAAGACGAAGTCCACGACCGGCGAGTTGCTGCGCTTGCCGACCACCAGCAGATCGGCGCCCACATGGTCCTGCTGGATCGCGGCCTGCCGGGCGGGGTCGCCGTGGCCGATGGCCGACATCACGCGGTTGCGGCGGGAGTCGAACGAATCGGTGAGCCAGAAGATGCGGTCGCGCGCATGGCGCATGCATTCGTGCCTGTAGGCCTCGATGGCGTGCCGGGACACCTCGGCGGAGCGCAGCTTCGCCTCGTTGCGGGTGCTGATGGCGTGAAACAGCTCGACTTCGGCGTCGTCGTCCAGCATCCAGGCCAGCTTGACCAGGTTCTTCGATGCCGGCGTGAAGTTCACGGCGACCAGGATCCTGCCGTAGCGTTGCCGCGGTGCCAGCTTGCTGACCAGGATCGGGCAGCGGCAAAGGCGCGCCAGCCGCTCGGCGGTCTGGCCGCGCAGCAACGCGCCGAGCGTGCGTTCGCGGCCATGGCCGAGCACCAGCAGGTCGGCGCAGCTGGCTTCCTGCGCGACATCCGCAAGGCTGTTCGCGCTCCGGCTCACCGTCCGCACGGTGATGGCGAGCCGGCGGCCCAAGTCCTTGGCGGCGTGCGCCAGCCGGCTGGCCGCGTCGACGGGCGCTGCGTCGCCCTCGGTGGCGAAAACCATGAGCTTGAGCGTGGCGCGGTGCAAGACCGCGAGCTGGGCCGCACGTTCGACGGCCTGGTTGGCTTGCCGCGAAAAGTCGGTGATGGCCAGGATGGATCGGATGTTCATTGCAGGGTGCTCCTCTGCCGCCTGCCCGATCGGACGGGCAGCGGCCACTACCGCGCGAGGCTGGTGCCCGGCGGTCGAAAGGTCTGCGCTGAAAGGGGAGAGGAGCGGACCGCCGGGCTTAGGAATCTGCGGGCGTCGGCTGGCAACCCGCCGTGCTCGCCAGGAACTGCGCATGCGCGCGGTCCGCCGCAAGGGGCAGGACTGCGAAGGCAGCGTGGTTCTGGGGCTGGACGGGGATTGGCATGCGGCCGAGTCTATCGGCGACCCCCGATCGGCTCAAGCAATGGCCTCACGCTCCTTGCCGATATGAGAACGCCGGGCGACGGGCCCGGCGCTGCGCTCGGAGGCTGGGGCCGGCTCAGGCCAGCAGGTCGCTCAGGGTCCGCGCGATGACCTTGGTGGCGCGCCGCAGGTCTTCGAGCACCACGCGCTCGTCGTTGCGCTTGGCATGCGACTCGAGCACGGTGCGCGGGCCGGCGCCGTAGATCACGCCCGGGATGCCGGCTTCGCCGTACAGCCGCACATCGGTGTAGAGCGGCGTGCCCATGGCCTTGATCGGCTCGCCGAAGAGCGCCTGGCCGTGCTTCTGGATCGCATCGACCAGCGGCTTGTTGCCGGCCAGCGGCTTCATCGAATTGGCCAGCAGCATGCGCTTGATGTCGACCGTGATGCCGGGCAGCGGCGCCGCGGCATCGGCGATGACCTTGCGGATGCTGGCTTCGACCTCGACCGGGTTCTCCTCGGGGATCATCCGGCGGTCGAGCTTGAAGACCACCTTGCCGGGCACGACGTTGGTGTTGGTGCCGCCCTCGATGCGGCCGACATTGAGGTAGGGGTGCGTGATGCCCTCGACCTTCGACGTCACCTGCTGGTAGAGCGTGTTCTGTGCATAGAGCGCGTTCAGGATGTGGACCGCGCCCTGAAGCGCATCGACGCCGCTGGTCGGGATCGCGGCATGCGCCATCTTGCCGTGCACCGTGACTTCCATCTGCAGGCAGCCGTTGTGCGCCGTGACCACCTCGTAGCTGAAGCCGGCCGCGATCATCAGGTCGGGCTTGGTGAGGCCCTGCTTGAGCAGCCAGCCCGGGCCCAGGATGCCGCCGAATTCCTCGTCGTAGGTGAAGTGCAGTTCGACGCTGCCCCGGCTCGGCTTGGCCACCGCCTCGAGCGCTCGCACTGCGAAGGTGAAGCTCGCGAAGTCGCTCTTGCTGACCGCGGCGGCGCGGCCGTAGAGGCTGCCGCCGTCGATCTCGCCGCCGTAGGGGTCATGGCTCCAGCCTTCGCCGGGCGGGACCACGTCGCCGTGCGCATTGAGCGCCACCGTGCGTCCACCGTTGCCGTACTTGCGGCGCACGATCAGGTTGGTGATGGATTCGAGGCCGTAGTCCTTCACCTCCTGTTCGGGCACGGCGTGCTTCTCGGCCTCGAAGCCGAAGGCCTCGATCAACTCCGCCGTGCRCTCGGCGTGCGGTGCGTTGTTGCCGGGCGGCGTGTCGGTGGGCACGCGCACCAGGTCCTGCAGGAAGCGCACTTCCTCGTCGAAGTGGGCGTCGATCCAGGCGTCGAGTTTCTTGTAGTCGGTCATGGTTGGCTTTGCTCGGTGGCGATGTTGTCCAGCAGCAGCTGAAACGCAAGAACCGCCAGCTGCATGTCGTCGTTGGTGCTCGATTCGAGCGGGTTGTGGCTGATGCCCGAATTGATGCCGCGCACGAAGAGCATGGCTTGCGGCATCACCTCGTGCAGTTTCATCGCGTCGTGGCCGGCGCCGCTCGGCATGCGGAACAGTGGCACGCCGAGCGTGTCGACCGCCTTCTCCCAGCGCTGCTGCCATTCGGGCGCGCTGGGCGCCGCGGCCGCGCGCATCGTTTCCTCGAGCGTGTGGCGCACGCCGCGGCGCTCGCAGATCTCCTTCAGCGCTTCGACGACGTCGGCCGCGAGCGCGTCGCGCTGTTCGTTGTTCGGCGCCCGCAGGTCGAGGCTGAACTTGCAGCGCCCGGGCACCACGTTGATCGAGCCGTTCGGCACTTCGAGCATGCCGACCGTGGCGACCGAATCGCCGTCCTTCGCAGCGCGCTGCTCGGCGAACAGGATCAGCTCGGCCACGGCGGCCGCGGCGTCGCGGCGGCGGTCCATGGGGGTGGTGCCGGCGTGGCTGGCCATGCCGATGACCTCGCCGACGTAGCGCACGCTGCCGTTGATCGAGGTCACGATGCCGAGCGGCAGGTCGAGTTCGGTCAGCACCGGGCCCTGTTCGATGTGGACTTCGACGAAGCCCAGGTACTTCGAGGGATCGCGCTGCAGCTTCGGGATGTCTTCGTCCTTGAGGCCCGCGTGGCGCCGCGCCTCGCGCATCGTGATGCCGTCGGCGTCCTTCTGGTCGAGCCATGCCGTGTCGAAGTGGCCGATCAGTGCGCCGGAACCCAGGAAGGTGGCCTTGTAGCGCTGGCCTTCCTCTTCGGCGAAGCCCACGACCTCGAAGGCGAACGGCAGCCGGCGGTTCTGCCGCTTGAGTTCGCGCACGCAGGYCATCGGCACGAAGATGCCGAGCCGGCCGTCGTACTTGCCGCCGTTGCGCACCGTGTCGTAGTGCGAGCCCGTGAGCAGCGCCCGGGCGCCGGGCGTGGCGCCCTCGTAGCGGCCGACCACGTTGCCCACGGCATCGATCTGCACGCTGTCGAAGCCGGCGTCGCGCATGTCCTGGGCGAGCTGTGCTGCGCAGGCGCGGTGCGCGTCGGTCAGGTAGGTGACCGTGAGCTGGCCCTTCTCGGCGTAGCCCGGGTCGGTGTGGACGGCGAGCTTCTCCTGCCAGTCCCAGACCACGTTGCCGAGCGTCGGGTCGGCATCGAACTTGTCGTCCAGGCGGATCTCCGCGATGCGGTGGATGTTGCGCAGCGCCTCGCCGAGCTCGAAGGCCGGGTGGTGGTGCAGCCGGCGCTCGAAGGTCTCGATGATCTCGCGCTTCAGGAGGCCCGTGCCGCGCGGGCCGCGCACCGCGAGGATGAACGGGAAGCCGAACTTGGCGTTGTAGTCGGCGTTGAGCTGCTGGATCCTCGCGAATTCCTCGGGCGTGCAGTCGGTCAGGCCGGCCTTGTTCTGCTCGTTGGTCGATTCGGCGGTCAGGCTCTTGCTGACCATGGCCTTGCCCGCGAGTTCGGGGTGGGCGCGGATCAGGCCGAGCTGCTCTTCGCGCGAGGCGTGGGTCACGGCCTGCACCAGCGCATGCTTGAGGTGCGGGAGCGAGCGGAACGGACGCGATACGAGCGAGCGCGCCGCGATCCAAGGCGAATGCTCGTAGACGCCGTCGAGCAGCGCGACGGCTTCGTCGGCCGATGCCGCGTTGAGTTGGTCGATGGTGAGCGCCATGTCAGTTTCCTTGCGAGGCGGCGTAGGGATGCGTCGCTTTCCAGTGCCGCGCGATGTCGAGCCGGGTGCAGACCCAGACCCGGTCATGCGCGGCGATGTGGTCGAGGAAGCGCTGCAGCGCGACGATGCGCCCGGGCCGCCCCAGCAAGCGGCAGTGCATGCCGATGCTCATCATCTTCGGCGCCTCGTCGCCCTCGGCGTAGAGCGCGTCGAAGCTGTCCTTCATGTATTTGAAGAACGGGTCGGCGTGCGAATAGCCCTGCGGCAGCGCGAAGCGCATGTCGTTGCAGTCGAGCGTGTAGGGCACGATCAGTTGCGGCACCACCTKGCCGTCGGTCTTCTGCACCTTCATCCAGAACGGCAGGTCGTCGCCGTAGTAGTCGCTGTCGTATTCGAAGCCGCCGTAGTCGGCCACCAGGCGGCGCGTGCGCGGGCTGTCGCGGCCCGTGTACCAGCCGAGCGCGCGCTGGCCCGTGAGCTTCTCGATGGCCTCCATGCCCAGCCGCATGTGCTGGCGCTCCGTGGCCTCGTCGAGGTTCTGGTAATGGATCCAGCGCCAGCCGTGGCAGGCGATCTCGTGGCCCAGTTCCTTGAAGGCGGCTGCAAGTTCGGGATAGCGTTCGAGCGCCATGCCGACGCCGAACACGGTCAGCGGCAGGCCGCGTTTCTCGAACTCGCGCAGGATGCGCCAGACGCCTGCGCGCGAACCGTATTCGTAGATCCCCTCCATGCTGATGTGGCGGTCGGGGTAGCTCGCGGGGTTGAACATCTCGGACAGGAACTGCTCGGAGCCGGCGTCGCCGTGCAGCACGCAGTTCTCGCCGCCTTCCTCGTAGTTGAGGACGAACTGGACCGCGATGCGGGCCCGGCCGGGCCATTGCGCATGCGGCGGATTGCGGCCGTAGCCGACGAGGTCGCGCGGGTAGGGCAGTGTGGAGTCGTAAACGGTCATGGGT